>NZ_QZFV01000088.1:0-63070 GCF_003600245.1 Amycolatopsis panacis | reverse complement strand
CCGGCGGCGGGTGGCTGCGTACCGGTCCTGTGGCGCCCGGCCTGCCGGCCGGGCGCCACACCATAGTCCACAGTGGACCAACTCTCACTTGCGACGTTCAACCCAAGAGGCCGGGCGTGGCCCGGATGAGCCGGTCCAGGAACTCCGAGTACCCCAGCCCCTCCGCGCCGAACATCTTGGGCACCTGTGACGCCGCGGTCATCCCCGGCATCGTGTTGACCTCGTTGAGCACCGGGCCGTCCGGGGTCAGGAAGAAGTCGACCCGCGCCACTCCGTGACAGCCGAGGGCGTCATACACCCGCAAGGCGGCCTGGGACAACTCGCCGGACTCCTTTTCCGTCAGCTGCGGGGGAATCCGGAACGTCGCGCTGCCGTCGTATTTCGCCGTGGTGTCGAACAGTCCGTCGTCGAGGACGATCTCCAGCGGTGGGCCGGTGCGGCGTCCGAAGTCCGGGTCGTCGAGCACCGCGACGTCGATTTCCCGGCCGTGGATGACCTGTTCCACCAGTACCCGGTCGTCCAGTTCGAGGGCCGCGCGCAGGGCGGGCTCGAAGTCGGCGGCCGTTTCGACGAGACGCACGCCGAAACTCGACCCGGCGGCGACCGGCTTGACCACCACCGGGCCGGTGAAGACCGCCGGTAAGTCGGCCGAAGTGAGCAGCCGGCCGGGAGCGGTCGGCACCCCGACCGCTTCGGCGACCAGCTTCGTCACCCACTTGTCCATCGCGAGCGCCCCGGCACGCATTGGCGAACCGGCGCACGGAATTCCGGCCAGCTCGCACAGCGCGGCGAGCGCACCGTCCTCCCCGCGCGGCCCGTGCACCACCGGCAACACGACATCGCATCCGGCCAGCACCCCGAGGGCTGCCGCGAGACCGGTCGCCGGAGTGTCGCCGAGCAGCTGTTCCGCGGGGCCCAGCCACCGCCCGTCCGGCCGGATGGTCAGCGGCACCGCCACATACCGGGCCGGGTCGAGCGCCGCACGGACCGACGCCGCCGAAGCCAGCGAGACCTCGCGTTCGCAGTTCTGCCCGCCGCCGATCACGGCCACCCACAGCGGCCCGCTCATCGCACGCACCGCTGCACCCGCGGCCCGATACCGGTCACGATCTCGTGCGGGATGGTGCCCGCCCATTCCGCCCACTCTCCTGCTGCCGGTTCACCTTCGTCGCCGGGACCGAACACCACGGCTTCGCTGCCCTGCTCCACCGGGTCATCCCCGAGATCCACCACCGTCTGGTCCATCGAGATCAGCCCGGTCACCGGCCGGCGCCGCCCGGCGACCAGGACCTCCGCCCGCCCGGACGCCGCGCGGGGCAAGCCGTCGGCGTACCCGATCGGCAGCAGCGCCAAGGTCGTCGGCCGGTCCGTGACATAGGTGTGACCGTAGCCAACCCCGGTCCCGGCGGGCACTCGCCGTACCTGCACAACCGGCGCGACCAGCCGCAACGCGGACCGCAACCGGGTGCTGCCGGACGGGTCGATCCCGATCAGCCCCACGCCGATCCGGACCAGGTCCAGATGCGTACTCGGATCGGTCAACGTCGCCGCGGTCGCTGCCAGATGCCGGACCACCGGCCGTAATCCGGCACGGACGGCCAGCTCGGCTCCGCACTGCAACGCCAGCCTGCCCTCGGCGTTCGCCGGATGTCCGGGCCGGTCCGCGGCCGGCAGGTGTCCCATCACGCCCACCACGGTGATCTGCCCGGCCGCCTCGGCCCGCCGTGCCGCCGCGACGAGTTCGAGCCACTCCTCCGGCGCCGCGCCGTCACGGGCCAGGCCCGTGTCCAGCTGGAGGTGGATCCTCATCGGACAGCCGGCCGCCACGATCGCGTCGAGATGACCGACGCTCGGCACGGCGAGGTCGAGCCGGTTACGGCAGGCGGTCTCGACGTCGACCTCGACCGGGTTCAGCCAGCTCAGCACCGGTGCGGTCAGCCCGGTCGCCCGCACCGCCACGCCTTCGGCGATCGAGGTGACACCGAGCCAGCTCGCGCCGTTGGTCAGCGCCACCCTCGCCACGTCGCCGAGCCCGTGCCCGAAACCGTCGGCCTTCACCACGGCCATCACTTCTCCCTGCGTGGCCGCGGCGAACCGGCGGGTGTTGGCGGCGATCGCGGACAAGTCGATTTCCAGCGTCGGCTCGGTCGCGGTGCTCCGCGGCCGGCGAAGCCGTGTCACGACGGCGCTCACGCCGTGGCCACCGCGTCCACGCCGGGATAACGGACGCGGAGGGTGTCGGTGTACTCCTCGAAGATCTCCTGCTGATCGGCGGTGCTCCGATGCCCTTCGACGACGCGGAGATCCACGCCGCCCGGCAGCGCCGCCCGCGCCGAGGCCAGTTTTGCGGCCAGGCCCGCACGCACCCGCACATCGGGGCGCGAAATCCACCGGGACCAAAGGATCGCCGTTGTCCTGCACGAGCGTCGCGTGCACCCGAGGATCGGCGAGCAGGATCGTCATGGCCTCAGATGCTAGGGGCCGGATGGCGGCCCCGGCTCGCCCGGAAGTACCGCTGACGACAGCCGAACGGTCAGTCCCGGCCGTTTCGCCTCGGCCGATCGGCCGAGGCGAAACGGACTCGCGCGGTGTCGCGGGCCGCTCGGCAAGCTGGTGCCGGTGGCCGATCAATCTGCCAGGGAGAGGAGCGGCGCCTTCGATGAACGAGTTCGAGCAGGATCTGGTACGCGCGCTGATTCGGGACCAGCACCCGGATCTCGCTCACCTGACACTCCGCGACGTCGCCGGTGGCTGGGACAACCAGATGTGGCGTCTTGGCACGGACCTAGCCGTCCGGTTGCCCCGCACCGAACGTGGCCCCGCCCTCTTGCGGACCGAGCAAACGTGGCTGCCCCGGCTCGCCGGCCACCTGCCCCTGCCGACCCCGGTCCCCGTCCGCGTCGGCGAGCCTTCACCCCGCTTCGAGCACACCTGGACGATCGTGCGCTGGGTCGAAGGCGAGCCCGCGACCACGCGCCGCTCACCCGAGCCGACGCAGCCGAGACCCTCGCCGGATTTCTCCTTGCCCTGCACCAGAACGCACCCGCGGCAGCCCCCACCAGCGCGACGCGCAGTGCGCCACTCGCCCGGTTTCGGGACGAGCCGGGCGAACTCTCCGACGCAGCGCGGGAAACCTGGGAAAAGGCAGTCTCCGCGCCCGCGTGGCACGGAGCGCCGACGTGGCTGCACGGCGATCTGCACCCGGCGAACGTAGTCGTGCGGGAAGGCACGCTCGCCGGTGTGCTCGATTTCGGCGACATGTGCGCAGGCGACCCCGCGACCGATTTGTCCGCCGCCTGGCTCCTGCTCCCCGACGGTGCGGTGGACCGGTTCTTCGCCGCTTACGGGGCAGTGGACGAAGCCACCGTGACCAGGGCCCGCGGCTGGGCGGTCCTGCGGGCGCTGAGCCTGATCAGCGTCGGCAGACTCGGCCCCCCCCCGGCGGCAAACCGACCGGGGAACCGGCCGGCCGAGCCGCCCTCCGGCGCGCACTGGACACATCGGACGGTGCACCGGACACCCGGTAGCCGCCAGGGGCGGCCTGCCGAGCCCGGCACGGACGGCGAGGTGCCCGTCCGCGGCGCGGTCGTGCTGCGTGAGTACTGGCATAACCCCGAAGCGACCCGGCAAACGCTCGAAGACGGCTGGCTGCACACCGGCGACATCGGCCACTTCGAGAACGGCTATCTGTACCTCACCGACCGGGCCAAGGACGTCATCATCACCGGTGGGTCCAATGTGTACCTCCGTGAGGTGGAAGAGGTCCTGCTCGCGCACCCCGCGGTCCGGGAAGCGGCAGTGATCGGCGTCCCCGACCCCGAATGGGGTGAGTCGGTCCACGCGTTCGTCGTCCACCGGGGTCGGGGAAGCCGGCCTCATCGAGCACTGCAAAGCCCGCATGGCTTCGTTCAAGAAGCCCCGCGCGGTGCACTTCGTCGGCGAATTATCCAAGAACGCCACCGGAAAGATCCTCAAACGCGAACTCCGGAAGGCCGGCTGAGGGTCTCAACCGCGCTCGCGACTCAGCACGGCGGCCCGGTCGGCGGTCGCGGCCGGCACGGTCAGCACCGCGATCGCGCCGAGCAACGCGGGCAGCACCCACGCCAGGAAGTTCCACGTCGTCGGCAGATTCAGGGCGAGGAAGCCGCCACCGCCCAACGTGGCCACCACGGCGCCGATCCGGGCGATCCCGAACGTGGCGCTCATCGCGGCCGCGCGAGAGGCGGCCGGGTAGTAGATGCCGATGAAACCGTAGAGCAGCGTCAGCGAGCCGATCGAGCCGAAACCGACGACCGCGACCAGTACCAGCAGCACCGGCGTGGGTGCACCGCCGACGCCCAGGACGACGAGCGCGATCATGGCGGCGGCGAAGGACCCGGCGGCAACGGACCTGGCACCGAACCGATCCGCCAGCGGCGCCGACCCGACCGAACCGACGATGGCGCCGGTGTTGATGGCCACGAGGAAGGCGAGCGAGGAGGTCAGGGAATAGCCGGCCAGCCGCATGATCTGCGGCAGCCAAGTGTTCATGCCGTAGATCAAAAGCTGGCCGAACACCCCGGCGAGGCAGAAGAACACGGTGGCCATACCGGTCCGGCCACGCCAGATCGAGGGAGCCGCCACCGGCTCATCGGAGGTGGCGACCGCGGTCAGGCCGTACCGCTGCGCCACGGCCGCCGCTTCCGCTGTCCTGCCAAGGCGGATGAGGTCGGCGGGCGATTCGGGCAGCCACTTGAGCAGGATCGGCACCAGCAGCAGTGGCACCGCGCCGAACGCGAACATCACCCGGAATCCGACGTGGGGCAGCAGCGCCAGCGCCAGCAGCGAGGAGAAGATGCCACCGACCGCGTAACCGGAGAACATGATGGCGTTGTTCAGGTTTTTCCGGCCACCACGGGAGAAATCCGCGGTGACCGTGATGCAGGTCGGGATCGCGGCCCCCAGCCCGAGGCCGGCGAGAACCCGTCCCACCCCGAACAGCCATGGCGAAGGGGCAGCCGCGGTCAACGCCATGGCGCAGGAGAACCAGATGAGCGAGATCAGGATGGCCTTGCGACGGGTGAACTTCGCCGCGAGCGTCGAGGCGCCGAGTGCGCCCACGACGATGCCGAACAGGGCCAGGCTGCCGAGCAGGCCGGTCGACGCCGTGGTGAGGTGCCACGGCTGGTAGGCGAGCAGGTCGGGGACGGTGGCACCGTAGATGATGAGGTCGTACCCGTCGAAGATCAGTACCGCGAAGCAGAGGGCCACGACCACGGCGGAACGCCGGTTCGTCGTTGAACTGGGCATGGTGGCACTACTTTCGTGCAGTACCAGCGCGAACACGCCGGTGAGGAGGGGAGAGCAGCACTGCGGCCGGACGGAACGCGGGTCACGCGCTCCACCCGCCGGCTGTCCATGATGGACAGAAGAGGAAGTCCGCCGCCGACCAGTCGCGGCGTTGCCATTCCGCCGTTTTCGGCCGTCCGGCACCGTGCGTGGTGTCGGGGCCGTGGCCAGGGTAGATCCAGGTGCTGACCGGACAGGCATCGAAGAGCTTGCGCGTGACACCCGCCGGCAGCAGGGCGAACAGTTCCGGTTCGTCGTGGGTTTTGCCTACACCGCCCGGAAACAGCACGTCGCCGGTGAATACGTGGACGATACCCTTCGGCTCCTCGTGACTCAAGGCGATCGAGCCTGCGGCGTGGCCCACAAGATGGGTGACGGCGAGTTCGACGTTGCCGAGCCGGATGCGGTCACCGTCCCGGACCGGGCAGTCGGTGCCGACCGGGATGTTCGGCGCGTCTGCGCGCCGGTCTTTCCGGCCACTTCCGCCCGCGCCTGCCAGTGATCGTAATGGCCGTGGGTCGTGACCACTTTGGTCAATCCGGCAGGTCCGGCGTAGGGACCGACCGCGGCCTTGGTGACGCGAAGCCCGTTCGCCTCACGGATCGCGGCCGGCGCGTGCACCGACACGTCAGTGTATCCGGTGGACATGGTCTGCGTCCTTTGTTTCGGAGTCAGCGGAGAGGGCGGTACTCGACGGCGTCCTCGGCGAGTGTCCACAGTGACCTTCCGATGGGCGCCCGGGCTTCTTCGGCCAGATGCCCGACGACGCCCGCCGCGCGGGAAACCACGGCCACGCCTCGCAGCACCGAGGTGTCGATGCCGAGGTCGCACAGCACCGCGCCGCACATGCCGCCCGCGTTCAGCGGCAATGGCACCGAAGCCGACGCCGCGGCTTCTTGCTGCACCGCCAGCATCAGCTGGATGTGCGGGCCGACCGTGCCGTGCTCGCGGGCCAACTCCAGCAACCGCGCCGTGCGAGGGTCGCCGCTTTTGTGGATCGGATGCCCGATGCCCGGCAGCCGCTTTCCCGCCGCGCGATACTCGTCCACGATCCGCTTGGCACGGCGCCTCACCTCTGCCTCGTCGTGCGGCGCCTCCTCACCCGAGGCCCGCAACATGCGGCCGGTGTCCTCGAAAACCCCGAGAAAGACACTGCCCGCCCCCAGCACGCCGGCGGCGACCGCGCCCTGAACCGCTTCCGGAGCGCCGGTGTAGGTCAGCCGCGCGGCCAACGCGGACGGCGTCAGGCCGTGATCGGCGAGCGCCACCAGCACCGCGTTGAACAGCACCGCTTCGCCGTGGCCGGGGAGCCGTCCGGTGACCAGCAGGTAGAACATGCTGCCGAAGTCGACGGTCCCCATCAGTTCATCGGCCAGCCGATAGCCCTGTACCCGGATCTCGTCTTCGGTGGTGAACCCGATCGACGTCCTCAGGCCGGCCGGCCGCGCACGAGCCGAGTCCACTCTCAGACCTGCTCACGCGCGGCGGGCACCGGGTCCGCATCGTCTGACCACGGCTCGAGATCCAGATCGCGGGCGGAGACGGAGAACCCGATCGAGCCGCCCCGGCCCGGGCTCAGGAAGTAGTGCCGGTGCGGGTAGTTCTCGTCGCGGACGGCGGCGTCGAGGTCGTCGGTGACGAGCGCCAGGTGGTTCAGACTCACGTAATTGATCTTGCTCATGAACTGCGTCTCCTAGGCCCGGGATGGCGCCGGGCAGTGGACCTGCGTCGGTTAGTGAAGGATTGTATGCATGTAAAACTTGTCTGCGCAATCGGATCTGCCACCTCCGGTACCGCGAAGAGTTCCGCTACACCCGGTCCAACCTGCAATTACCGCCTGCCGGACGGCACCGCGAGACCAGGATGCAACCTTTCCGCAGACCGCCAGCCTTGCCGTACTATTGTATCCAACATCGTGACACGCGACGGCTCGTGCACCAGCCGTATGCGACATGGGATGCTGATGGACAGGCACGCCGTGTGCCGTCGCAGTGCGCGGAGAGGAGTCTCGGTGGGCCGGTCTGCGAGGGATACCGCCTACGAACACCTCCAGCGAGGCATCGCCGACGGCGAGTATCCGGCCGGAAGCTGGCTGCGCGAGGAGGACATCGCCGTCGCGGCCGGGGTGAGCCGAACCCCCGTGCGCGAAGCGATTCAGCGGCTCAGCGCACAAGGGCTGGTGCGCATCGAGCGGCACCGCGGCGCGGTGGTGATCGGCTGGACGGCCTCCGACCTCGACAACATCTACGACTTGCGACTGGTGCTCGAATGCTTCGGCATCCGGCAGACGACGGAGCGGAAGGCGCTGCTCGACGAGGACGCCCTCCTCGCGATCTGCGACGAGTGCGACACGCTGCTGGCGACCGAAGGGCCACAGGCCGGGCAGCTGGGCCAGCTCTGCATCGATTTCCACCTGACGCTCTACCGCGGCAACCGGCAGCTGGTCGCGATGCTCCCCGCGACCCTCGACCCGCCGTTCGTGCGGGAGGCGTTCCACCACCACACCCGTGCGGACCTCAGCCGTGCCTTCGCCCAGCATCGGGAGATTCTCGAAGCGATCCGCCTCGGCGACGCGGATTGGGCGGAGGGCATCATGCGCGCGCATCTGCGCGCCGGACGGCACTCCCTGACGAGGATGGAGTGGACCCGCCCGGAGGACGGGCAATCGGCCTCGGCAGCCACGCCGGACGAGCCGGGCAGCGACCGCGCCACCGCCTGAGCGCGCGGATTTCCCGCCCCACCAAGGGATTCGCGGCTCCCCACCGGGCAGGCAGGCCACGGCACCGGGTTGAGGTTGACGGGTTCACTGTCCGCGCGCTACCTTCTCTCGTATACAACTTACTGCCACGTCTGCCGTAGCATCTCCAATAACCAGCAAAACAATACAAACTGTCACTACATTGGATACAACTCGGTGGGCGGGGCCTCCGGTCGCGTCTGCACGCCTCATGGTCCACAGAGGAGTGGAGATGACGATCGGCGTATTTACGGAGGGTCGCACGCATGACCAAGGCGGGCACGGACGGTGCGCTCCACGAAACACCGCGGAGCGGGCACGGCGAAACCGAAGGCCGGGCAGCGGCGGCGTTCGACCGGTGGTACCAGGCCCATGAGACCGCCGACCTCGCAGGGCTCGCGGCCGTCCTCGCCGAGAACGTCACGGTCAGGTCGCTGTTCCGGCCGGCTCCGGTGCAGGGGCGCGAACGCGCGGTCGAGCACTTCAAGAAGACGCTGCAGGCGTTTTCCGATCTGTCGATGCCATTGCTGGGCCCCGCAGGAATCACCGCTATGGGGGTGGTGCTCGGAGAAGTACGGTTCGTCGGGCACTTCACGGGCTTCCTGACGGTGCGCGATCGCCGCTACGAAGGCGAGCGACAGCCCTTCGACGTCTCCGGTGCGGTCATCCTCCACACCGGAAACGATGCCGTCACCTCCGTACGAACGCTCTTCGACCGGGATGACTGGCTGCACCAGATCGGCATTCCGGTCCGCTGAAGAAATCTTGTCAACCAAGCAAAGGAGCTTGTGCACCATGGCCGCGGCCGTGACCCCACGAGTGGGCGTCACCCGGACCGGCGGCAAGGACACCCTCGTGCGGTGGATTGCCAGGAGTTCGCCACCTGCCTGGAGATGATGGTCGAAGCCGGCGAACGGGAATGGCAGAGCCAGACCCCGTGCGACCGGTGGGAGATCCGCGACATGGCCGGCCACCTGCTCGACGCGGCGTACTGCTACCTCGGCTATTTCAAGCAGGGTGAGGGCTCTGCGACGAGGAGTGGCCCGGCCGCCTGGTCCCGCACCTTCAGGCACCTGACCGCAGTTCCGACCAACGAGCGAGAAGATGGGCGATGGCTGAGATACTGACCCTGCCGGAGTTTCTCCGCGAAGGCGTGCGGAAGTGGCCGGACAAGCCGTGGCTGCACACTCCGGAAGGCACCACCACCCGCGCGGCGCTCTACGCGGATGCCCTCCGCTGCCTTGGCGGGCTTCGCGGTCTGGGCGTCGAGCCGGGAGACCACGTGGTGATCGTGTTGCCCAATGGGCAGGACTTTCTGCGTGCCTGGTTCGCGAGCGGACTCTGTGGCGCGGTCAGTATCGCGGTCAATCCCCAGGCGACCAGCGAACTTCCCGCGGTCGTCAAGGACACCGGCGCGAAGCTGGTCGTCGTGCCCGCGGACTTCACGGCCGAAAATCTCGGCGGCGTCCCGGTCACGACAGTGGCGGAACTGAATGCGGCAGAACCCGCGGAACCCGTTGTCTGTGCACCGGAATCACCTGCCACCTACATTCAGAGTTCGGGTAGCACCGGCAGGCCGAAGTTCATCATCGAGACGCACGGTATGTACACGATGGCCGCCGAAGGCTACCCGTACTGGCTGGGTCTCACCGAGGACGACGTCTGTCTCACCACACTCCCCCTTTCCCATCTCAACGCACAGGCGTATTCGACACTCGGAACGTGGGGCAACGGCGCCGAGCTGGTGTTGCTGCCGAAGTTCTCCGCGAGCACGTTCTGGGAGACCGTCCACCTTTACGGTGTCACGGTGTTCAACGCGATCGGCGCGATGATCGAAATCCTGATGGAGCGGGAGCCCTCAAGCGCCGAACGCGGACACAAACTGCGTTACGCATACTCCGCACCCGCGCCGGTCGAAGCCCGGCACAAAGAGATCGAGAAACGCTTCGGCTTGCGTCTGGCGATCGGATACGCCCTCTCGGAAACCCCGTACGGGCTCATCGTCCCGCTCGACGAACCACCGGCGTACGGTTCCATGGGACGTCCCCGCCAGCACCCACGGCTCGGGCGCGTCAACGAGGCCCGGATCATCGGCCCCGGCGGAGCCGAGGTCCCGGCCGGGCAGACCGGCGAGCTGCAGCTGCGGAACCCGGCACTGAGCCCCGGGTACTTCGGCCTGCCCGACGAAACTCGCGCTCTGCGCAGCGACGGCTGGCTGCACACCGGCGATCTGGCCTACGCCGACGCCGCCGGAAACCTCTATTTCGCAGGCCGGCTCAAGGAAATCATCCGGCGCCGCGGCGAGAACCTCTCCCCCGCCGATGTGGAAGTGGTCCTCGACGCCCATCCTGCGGTTTCCTCCAGCGCGGTGATCGGCGTGCCGTCCCCACTGTCCGAAGAGGACGTCAAGGCGTTCGTGCTGCGCAAGCCGGACACCGAAGTCGACGCCGGGGAACTCGCGGAGTGGGCAGCGCAGCGGCTCCCGCCGTACAAGCGGCCACGCTACCTCGAATTCGTCGAGAGCTGGCCGCTCACCGAGACGCACAAGATCGCCAAGCGCTTGCTGCCGACCACGCGCACCGCGAACGAGGTCGATTTCGACCCACGTAGCGGCGCCTGACCCTCCCGAGGTGACACCGATGTCATCGCCAGAACCAGCCGCCGGGCAGCTCCATCCGCTGCACCTGCCGCCACAGAAGGTGGCCGCCGGCACATATCTCGTCCAGGCGGCGCAACAGGGCCTGGGGGCGCCGCTCTCGGTGCACCTGAACTCCGCCGTCTTCCAGGGTGCCGAGCCGATCATCGTCGACACCGGATCGGCGCGAAACCGCGACCACTTCATCAAGGACGTGTTCTCGCTGGTCGAGCCGGCGGACGTCCGATGGGTGTTCCTCTCCCACGACGATTCCGACCACACCGGCAATCTCGCCGAAGTGATAGAAATGTGCCCGAACGCGACCCTGCTCTGCAGCTGGGCGCTGGTCGAACGGTTCGGCAACGCCTACGACTTCCCGCTTCGAAGATGCCGGTGGGTCAACGACGGCGATTCGGTCCAGGCCGGCGATCGCACCCTGGTCGCACTGCGGCCCCCGGTCTACGACTCGCCGGCCACCCGTGGCCTGCTGGACACCTCGACCGGCGTGTACTGGGCCGCGGACGCGTTCGCCACCCCTGTTCCGGGCGGCCCCGGCACGGCGCCGGCCACCGACGTGGCCGAGCTGGACCCACAGCTCTGGTGGGACGGCATGGTCATGTTCGGTGTGCACGCGCTCGCGCCGTGGCTCAGCCTCGTGGACCGCGGACGCTATGCGAAGACTGTCCGGAACGTCCAGGGCCATCGCATCGAGTGCATCATTTCCGGGCACAGCCCTGTGATCGGTGCAGATCGCGTCGCCGAAGCGTTCGACATGATCGGCCGCCTGGCCGACACCACCCCGCCCCCGTGCCCGGACCAGCAGGTGCTCGAACTGATGCTGCACGCCATGGGCGAGCAGTGACCTCCCTCCGTTCGCCTTCGCAGAGAAAGGGCCGCACCGTGCCCGAACCTCCCGGCCCGCTCGCCGGAATCACCGTCGTGGAGATGGGCCAGCTGATCGCCGGCCCGTTCTGCGGGCAGCTGCTCGGCGACCTGGGCGCCGAGGTGGTCAAGATCGAACCGCCGGGCAGTGGCGATCCGATGCGCCGCTGGGGCCGGACCACCGCCGAGGGCGCCTCCCTGACCTGGCCGGTGATCGCCCGGAACAAGAAGTCCCTCACGCTGGATCTCCGCCGGGAACCGGGTCAGGAGGTGGCCCGCGAGCTGCTGCGGACCGCCGACGTGCTGATCGAGAACTTCCGCCCGGGCACGCTCGAACGCTGGTCGCTGGGCCCCGAGCGCCTGCATGCGGAGAACCCCGGCCTGATCGTGGTCCGGGTCAGCGGATTCGGCCAGACCGGCCCGTACGCGGGGCGCGCGGGCTACGGCTCGATCGGCGAGGCGATGGGCGGCTTGCGCTACCTCATCGGCGAGGCCGACCGTCCGCCGTCACGCGCCGGGATCAGCATCGGCGACTCCCTCGCCGGGACGTTCGCCGCGCTCGGGGCGCTCGCCGCGCTCCATTCCCGGCAGGCGACCGGCCGGGGCCAGGTCGTCGATTCGGCGATCTACGAAGCGGTTCTCGCGATGACCGAGGCGGAGGTGACCGAGTGGGACGCGATCGGCCATCAGCGCGAGCGCACCGGCGCGATCCTGCCGGGCGTCGCGCCGAGCAACGTCTATCCCACCGCGACCGGTGGTGACGTGCTCATCGCGGCCAACCAGGACACGGTGTTCCGCCGGCTCGCCGAGGCGATGGACCGTCCGGAACTGGCCGAGGATCCCCGTTACGCGACGCATCAGGCACGCGGCGCCCGTCAAGCGGAGCTTGACGCTCTCATCGCGGACTGGAGCGGCAAAATCGATGCCGGGGATCTTTTGGCTCTGCTGCACGACGCTGGTGTTCCGGCGGGCAAGGTCTACCGCGCCGAGGACATGTTCGCCGACGACCATTTCGCCGCACGTTCGGCCATCGTGCGCGCCCGCAACGCCCTCGGGCACGAATTCGCCATGCAGAACGTGGCCCCACGGCTGTCCGCGACGCCCGGTGCGGTCCGCTGGTCCGGCCCGGAGCTGGGTGAACACACGGAGGAGATCCTGACCGGGCTCGGCCGCAGCGAGGCCGAGATCACCGCGCTCCGTGACGCGGCCACGATCTGAGTGCCGGCCATGACTCGACACCCCAGCCTCGTGCTGCCACCGTCCGTGGACATCCGCGAGGTCGGCATGCGTGACGGGCTTCAGCTTGAAAAACCCATCCCCACCACCGCCAAGCTGCGTCTGCTCGAAGCGATCGTCGCCTCGGGCGTACGCCGGGTCGAAGCCACGTCGTTCGTCTCGCCGCGCGCGGTCCCGGCACTCGCCGATGCGGACGCTGTGGCCGCCGAACTGACCCGTTGGCCGGGCATCCGGTTCTCCGCACTCGTCGCGAATGTCCGCGGCGCGGTCCGAGCCATCGACGCCGGGGTCGCCCACCTGGAGTACGTGATCTCCGCTTCCGACTCCCACAGCAAAGCCAACGCCGGGCGCACCACAGCCGAAGCCACGGCCGTGATCGGCGACATCGCCGGCGAAGCCCACCGCGCGGGCGGCGAGCTGGAAGTCATCGTCGGCGTCGCCTGGGACTGCCCCTTCGACGGCCGTACCCCACCGCAGCGCGTGCTCGATATCGTCACTTCCGCGGTACGCCAGGGCGCGGACCGGCTCTGCCTCGGCGACACCATCGGCACCACCACGCCGATCCGCATGCTCGCCCTGCTCGACGCGGTACGCACCGCCTGCCCGGACGTGGAGGTCGGCATCCACCTCCACGACACCCGCGGCACCGGCCAGGCGAACGCCCTCGCCGCCGTCCTCGCCGGCGTCCGCCAGCTCGACGCCTCCGTCGGCGGCCTCGGCGGGTGCCCGTTCGCCCCCGGTGCCAGTGGGAACATCGCCACCGAGGAACTCGTGTACTGGCTTGAAGAGTCCGGTGTGGACACTGGTCTGGAACTCTCCCGCGTCCTGTCCGCGGCGTCGGTCGCCGAACACGCGGTGGGTCACGAACTCACGAGTTCGCTGTTGCGTCTTGTGCCGACGTCACCCAGCTGGAACCCAGAGCTGTGAAGGGACCCTTCACGGACTCTGGGTCCGTGAAGGGTCCCTTCACAGCCGTTCTCAGTGGAAAGTCCGGGTGGCTTGCTCGATGGCAGCGTAGGAAATGCGTTCTTGCTCCAGCCGCACGGACCGGCCCAGTACCCCCTCCACCAGATCGGCATAAAGGCGCGCCTCCTCCGGTCGAAGCAACTCGAGATGTTCACTGGTGGGGTCGGGCTCACTGACCCACTGAACCTCATGGGCGAGGAGTGTCGCACGGTCCATGAGCATTGATCGGGTGCCTTCGAACAAGCCGCGCACAGTGTTGAGGATCGCGAATCCGTGGGTGTCGATGTCTCCCCAATAGACGAGGTTTTTCTGAGCCAGCCAGGTCAACGGGCGCAGCCGGGCCGCCGCGTAACCCTCGCCGAAGATCACGACAGCGTCCTCGATCGGCGGAAAGGCCAGATAAGTGATCTCGTTCTCGACGACGAATACTGTACGCTCCGTCGGCGGCATTTCGGCCAGCTCGGCCACCCGGACGGTCAGTTCGCTGAATCCGGGGCCGTCCGCCAAGCGGCGGTAGCGGACGTAAGACGGCTTCTGGCGAAAGAGATACCGTCCGGCGAAATCCGATGGCGGCCTGCCGCGGTCGACGCGCGCCTCGGGGAGCTGCCGGTCCAGCAGCGCGGCCAGGATGCTCCGGAAACGTTCGATGAACTTGGTGTCGACGCCGGGTACGTCGACCTGCCGGAGGTACATGTCGGATCGCGCGTGCGCGTCGATCCACAGGGCGGTGTCGACCAGCCTGGTCCATTCGCCCTGATGCCCGAGCACTTCCATCGGCTTGGCGCACATCCAGCCGGCGATGGCGGGCGCCCGTAGCCGGGTCGCTGCCAGCAAGGCCATGAAGGTCCGCACCTCCTGCTGGACGCCGAGGGCGGACCACAGCTGTTCGTAGGAGTCGATCCAGACCCGGCCGGGTATCTCATTCGTCCCGGCGACCCGGCCGCCGACCGTTCTCGCCTCGACCCGGAGATGCCGGGCCCGGTGCCATTGCTCAACCCAGGCGCGGGCCTCGTCCAGGCGCGCCGAGGTGTCCCGGGGGCTCGGCCCCCGCAGCCCCATCACCAGCGGCTCCCACGATGTTCCCCCGGCGAGCTGCGACAGGAACTCGCCGCGGTCCCACCGGCGTCGCAGCTTGCCGAGCACATCACCGGGAACGGTCCAGCCGGTCGGTGCCATCTCAGCCGCTCTGCTCGGACGCGGTGCCGAGGGCATGCGCGAGCTGGCGTCGCTGGTATTCCTCGATGGTCAACGTCTGCAGCCGCGAGCTGTTACCGGTCTTGTTGTCCACGAACCCGACCGCCGCGACGTACGGTTCGATGACGTGGATTTTCTGCAGTGGTGTCACGATCAGCAGTTGCAGGCCCAGCCTCCGGAACAGGCCGAGCGCGAACCTGGTCGACTCGTCGGAGCCGCGACCGAATGCCTCGTCGATCACCACGAACCGGAAAGTCTTCGACTTGCTCGCACCCCAGTCGAGCTTGAACTGGTAGGCCAGCGAGGCCGCGAGGATCGTGTACGCGAGTTTTTCCTTCTGGCCACCGGATTTGCCACCCGAGTCGGTGTAGTTCTCGTGCTCGGTGTCATCGGTGCGCCACCGCTCGGACGCGGCGAAGGTGAACCAGTTGCGCACGTCGGTGACCCGGCGGGTCCACTGCCGGTCCGGTTCGGTGTGCCCCTCCCGGCCCCTGAACCGTTCGACAAGCGCCTTGACCTGGAGGAACTTCTGTTCGGAGTACTGATTCGAGTCGTCACCGCCGAGCGATCCACTGGTGCAGTCCCGGAGTTCTTTGCGGAAATCGCGGATCTCGACGTTCACGGTGGGATGCGGCTCGAGCCGGATGAACCGGCCGGGGTTGTAATCGATGTCGATCAGCGAGTCGTTGATGGTCTCGATCCGCTGCTTGATCAGCTCCGCCTGCTTGGTCAGCTGGGAATGAAACCCGGCGATGTCGCGAATGGTGTTCGTATTGAGATAGGTCTTGAACTCGGACTCGAACCGGGGCAGGTCGTCGGACGCGATCCGCTCGTGCAGCGCGCGATACTCCCCCGCGGACTGCACCGAGTCGTCGAACTCCGCGGTTTCCAACGGGTAGCCCTTGCGGAAGTCGCCCATCTTCCCGACCACCCGCGCCGCCACCTTGTTCTGCCTGCCGGTATGCCGATCGATCTCCCCAGTGATCTCGTCGTTCACCTCGCTCCGGCAAGTGTCGCAGTCCTCCGGGGTCGCGAAACTCCTCGATCCGACGCGCTCGTGCACGAGAGGAAACGACGCCCTCGCGGGTTCGGCCGACGGCTCGTCCAGGATGGCCTTCGCGACGTGCAGCTGTTTCTCCGCTTCTTCGCTCTGGCTCCTGAGCTTTCCGAGTTCCGCCTGCGCCTCCTCCTTGACCTCCTCCGCCGCCTCGATCCGGGTACCGACGGCATCGAGCTCCACGGTCAGTCGTTTCAGCTCGTCCGACTGTTGTTCCAGGCGCCGCTTCTCCTCACCCAGTTCGGCAATGCGGTTCACCGAAGCCTGCCAGTCGAGTTCGGCGAACTCGCCGAACTGCGCCAGCAAGGTCAACGTGGTGACGAGCCTGCCCTTGGCACTCAGCGCGGCTTTGCACTTTTCGGTCCGCTCATGCAACCCACCCAGCTGAAGCTGAAGCCGGCTCGCCTGGTCGAGCAGCGTGTCGATCTTGGCCTGGTTGTCCCAGCCCAGCACGTAGTGCCGGCGGTCGCCGATCCGGCGGGCGTCGTCCTTCTCATGCCTGCCGCGGGTCCCTTTGCTCTGCCCGGCCCGGGTCACGGCCTTCGCGGCCCGTCGGAACTCGACCATGGTGTCCACGCACTCGTAGTCGGCGCGGTGTGCCAGCTCGCGATCCAGCCAGGCCGAGAACGGCGAGTCCTTGATCTCCAGCTTGGCGAACAGGGACCGCTCGGGCAGCGGCGAGGACGGCGTCCGGCTCAGCCGTTCGGGCACGCGGTAATAGACGAGCTTGATACCGAGGTGCCGTTCGTTGATCCACTCCGAGACTGCGTCGTAATGCTCGCTCGAGACCAGCATCGACAAACCGAAGCTGTGCAGGAGACGCTCGGCGGCGCCTTCCCACGCGGCGCATTCCGCGCGGACCTGGATGAGCTCGCCGACGAAGGGCAGCTCGGCAGAGTCGACCCGCAGCGCGGCGCACAGGGCTTCCCGCACGTCCAGGCTGCGGGTGGGAATGTTGCTGCGCCGCTCCCGCAGGCTTGACAACTCGGTGTTGAGTTCGGCGGCTTCGGCATCGAGTTCGCGGCGCTCCACGGTGAGATCCGTGAGCTGATTCTGCAGATCGGCCTGCTCCTGGTCGAGCGAACCCTGCTTTTCCGCGATTTCCCGCTGCCGGGCGATGAACTGCGCCGGATCCACGACGGCGGGCAGGCCGGCCGACTCCAGATGCGTTTGATACCGGTCGTGCTGCGCCTTCCGCCGGTCGCGTACTTTCTCCTCGCGGTCGATGTCGGCTTCAAGCTGGCCGATCCGATCGCCGCCACAACCCGCGCGTTGGATCTCGAGAGCCCGTTCCTTGCGGCGCAGCCCTTCCAGCTCGGCCTTCGCCTGCACCAGGCTCGCCTGCCGCGTCCCGATCCGGTCGGCGAGCACGCTCAGGCGTTCGGTCAGCAGTGTCGCCTTGCGATCCGCGCAATAGAACCGCAGGGCATCGCGCGCGGCTTTGCCCGTCCTGATCCGGGCGTCCAGCTCGTCATAGGTGTCGCATTCGGCGAGCAGTGGTTCCAGCAGCGTGAGCTGCGTACGCGCCTTGAGCACCGCTTCGTGCGCCTTGGTCAGATCCTCGAAGTGACCGACCAGCCGGCTGGTCCACTCGGCGGCGTCGAATGGTTCCAGCATGTGCGAACGGACGAAGTCGTTCAGGTTGCCGACCGACTTCATCGAAACGGTCTGATGGAACAGCTCCATCGCCTGCTCCGACTCGATGCCGAGCCTACGGCAGAAATCCTTCCCGTAAGCGGGAAAATGCTCGTGGATGCGCACGTCCTGCTTGCGCAGCCTGCGTTTGAGCGTCGCGACGTCCCCGCCGAAGTCGGTGAAATCCCCCGCGATCGTCAAGCCACGGTCCGCGGTCAGGTAGAACCGGTCCGGCTGGCCGGCCGACGCGTCCCGAAACCAGAACACCTGGGCCAGCGTCACTGTCGAGTCGTACCCCGCGTTGGTGAAGGAACCGAGAACGACCGAGAACGACCGCCGATCCCGCAACCCGACCGGCTGGGACGCTCCGGTCACTTCGTTGCGTTCGGACTTGTAGTAGCCCAGCACGTAGGAACGGAGGTGCCGCTCCCTGGCCTCCGCACCCGCGGCCTTGTTGTAGGAGATGCGATGAGCAGGCAGAAGCAGCGTCGTGATCGCGTCGACGATGGTCGATTTCCCGGAGCCGATGTCACCGGTCAGGAGGCTGTCGCGCCCCTCGGGGTGGAATGTCCACACCCGCTGGTCGAAGGTGCCCCAGTTGTAGACCTCCAGGCGCTGCAGCCGGTAGCCGGCGAGTTCGGCCCGCTCGGTGTCGAGCGCCGGTGTGCGGGACAGCCCGCTCATCCGTCCGTATCCTTTCCGCCGCCCAGCTGCGCCGCGTATTCGCCGAGCCGCTGGTCGAATTCGGCGAGCCACTGGCCGTCGACGAACGCTTTGAGAATGCGCCGCACCTCGTAGGCAGCCTCCTGCCCGGTGATCCGCCGCAGGAAGCCGAGGTCGACGATCTTCGCCAGCTGGGTGTCGATCTGGTCGACCAGCCGGGCCTCGTTGCTGCTCTCGGGCAGGAACATCCGCACCATCTCGACGAGCTGGTCCCTGGTGAGGATCAGCCGGGTCTCCGCGCCGGAAGCGTCGAACTCCGCCAGTTTCTTCCGCAGCAGGGCCAGCAGCAGGCTCACGTGGAAGGACAGGGCACGCCGCGGGATCAGCCGGGGCAGCTTCCCGTCCTCCTCCTCGTCGTCCGGCTTCGACCGCAGGAAGGCATAGCCCTCGGCCTCGTCGACGATGACGGTCAGGCCCATGACGCCGACGTAGTCACGCACTTGGGCCTGCAGCGGCAGCAGATGGCGCCAGGCCTTCTCGTGGCTGTCCGCGTAGACCACCCCCTTCATCAGGTGCGTGACGACCAACGGCAGGTCGAGCTCGTCTCGGCGCAACGACGTGGACATGCTGCCCATGCTAAATGGACCCACCGACAGAACCGGCACGCGTGAACGTCACCCGCGGAATGGTCGCGACCCGCTCCACTCCGGTGTCGTCGTGCCATCGCACCTGTTCCCGGGTCCCCTCGTCGAAAACCACCTGAAACGCGGGATCTCCCAAGGAGAGGTAGGCGACCAGCTCGGCCATCCCCTGTTCCAGCGGCCGGCGCCCGAGCACCTCGGCCAGCCCGATCTGGCCACGCTCGCGCAGCTCGGCGCGCACGATGCCGGACAACCGTTCGCGGTCCACGTAGACCTGCTCGTAGAGGACCGACGCGTCGATCTCCTCGTCAGCCGCGGTGATCCCCCCGCTGTCCAGCGGGACCTTCTCCTTCGGGGTGTAGAGCGGACGTTCCATCGGCAGCGCGACCACCGGCGCGGTGCCGTCGAGTTCGGCGGTGAGATCGGGGGCCGGGTGTTCACGGAGCCTGAGCGCGGACGATTCGATGCTGCGCAGGATGTCCATCACGCGGCGGTTCTCCAGCCACACCTGGTCGTCGAGGAACCGACGAAGCTGTTCGGACAGCAGCCGCACGGTGGCTTGGGTGCGTTCGGCAGCGTCCAGCCAGTCATGGTGGATGTGGCGCATGCGCGGGTCGGGCTCACCGACGACGTCCAGCGACTGCACCTTCGCCAGCAGGTCGGACAGCTCGATCTGCCGCTCGTGGGAAAGGAGGAAGTCATAGAAGGCCTGGAAACTGCGTCCCTGATCCGACTCGGCGATGCCGGCGCGGTTGCCGACCACCTCGTCGAGCAGCTGGCCCTTGCTGCCCTCCCAGCCCGCGATACGGGCGCGCAGCTCCCGGTCGAGCACGCGGAAATTGGCCTCGACCTCGCGGAAGTCGGCGAGCAACTCACGCGCGGTCGCGGCGAACTGCTGATAGCGATCCCGCTGTCCCGACGCATCGAGGACGGCGAAGTCACCCCCGGTGACCCGGTTGATCTCGACGTCGAGTTCGGACCGGCGCCGACGCAGCTCCGCCAGCCGGACATCCGGATCCGTCTCGGCACCATAGGCCATCTGGCGCAACAGCTCGAAGATCGTGTTCAGGCGGGACTCGGTCCCGACGAACGACCGTGCGCGGAGCGAGTCGACCCAGGTCAGCGCCTTCTCCACGGCGGGAGTCGCGTCGAAGTGCACCTCGTCGGATCCGGCCGGGTAATACTTGCGCAACCAGCTGTTCGCCGGCGCCGCCCAATCATCGAGGTAGGCCTTGGCCGATTTGGGGAACGAGCCCGCACCGAGCCGTTCGTTGAGCGCGTACAGCTCGTCATCCAGCCGGCTGATCAGCTCGGTCGCCGAGATCGACCGGACGTTGTCGTCGACGAAGACCTTCCCGAGAAACCCGAGCACCAGCGGCGCGTTGTCGGCACGCAGCAGCCGCCACGCCGGGTCATTGCGGCGGAGGAAGTCAAGTTCGTCGAAATCCATCACTCTGGGTAACTACCGGGGCGCTCGTCGGCAACGTCAGCGGAAACCATAGCGGAGCCCCTCGGCCGGCACCGACGGCGCGCTTCGCATCGAGCCCACCGAGTTCAGTACGCTGACGCCGAGAGGAAAGAGTCCCGTGGCCGGATGATCGGGCGATCGCGGATCGTGGCGATGAGCGGCCGGGACCGGGGCCACCAACCAGCAGGACAGGCTGTGAGCGAGTACCAGTACTACGAGTTCGTGGCGATCGACCGGCCGCTGGACAAGGACCAGCAGGCCGAGGTCCGGTCGCTGTCCACGCGGGCACAGATCACCGCCACCAGCTTCGTGAACGAGTACCACTGGGGCGATTTCAAGGGCGATCCGAACCAGTTGGTGGAGCGCTACTACGACGCGCATCTGTACGTCGCCAATTGGGGCACCCACCGGGTGATGTTCCGTCTGCCGTGCGATCTGCTCGATCCCGATGTCGTCGAGGACTACTGCATCGATTACGACGTAAGTGCCTGGACCACCGGCGACGACCTCGTGCTCGAATTCGCCAGCGAAGACGAAGCCGGCGAATTCGAATTCGATTACGACGCGTCGTCATTACTGTCGGCGATAGTCGGAGTTCGTGCCGAACTCGCCGCCGGTGATCTCCGCCCGCTCTATCTCGCCTGGCTGGCCGCCTACAGCAGGTGGGAACGCGATGAGGACGCCTTCGATCGAGACGCCGACGACGATCTCGAACCGCCGGTGCCGCCCGGCCTGGACACACTCACCGCGGCTCAGCAGGCATTGGCCGACTTCCTGCGTCTCGACGACCACCTCATCGCGAGCGCAGCCGCGGCTTCTCCACCGCTGAACGAGACGGCCGGCGATCCCGCTGACCTCGCTGCCTGGGTGGCTTGCCTGCCGGTCGCCGAAAAGGACCGGTTCCTGACGCGAGTAGCAAGGGGTGAGGCGGCGCGGGTGCACATGGAGTTGCAGCGTGACTTCCGAGACAGACACCGCCGCGACGACACCGCGCCAGGCATCCCCGCCCCAGTCCGCCGCACCGTCGCCGAACTGCTCGACGACGCGGCGCGGCGACGAGCCGACCACGAACGTCAGCTGGCCGCCCAGCGCGCCCACGAGGAAGCACTCCAGGAGCAGAAGCGCCAGCAAGCCCGCGAACGACGACTCGACAGCCTGGCCGGCGCGGAAGACGCCGCATGGTCGCGCGTCGAGGCGATGATCGACAGCAAGAAACCGGCCGAATATGACGCCGCCGTCACGTTGCTCACCGATCTGCGGGCGCTGGCCGAACGCGAGGACCGGCACGAGACGTTCACCTTACGCGCCAAGGCATTGCGGCAAACGCACGCACGCAAACCCGCGCTCATGGAGCGCTTCAGGCTGGCAGGCCTCTGACCCATCTGCGGTGGGCTCATCGCCACGCACACTCCGCCGATCGAGCTCGTCATCTGCGTCAGCTACGTCGATCGGCGTCGCGCAAAGGTTCCGAGACCCACACCGACGATCAGCAACAGACCTTGGAACAGGTACTGGTAGTAGGTATTGAGACCGAGGAGCGCGATCGCGTTGAACCCGACGATCACTGTGATCACTCCGACGATCGTCCCGAGGATGTGGAACTGTCCGTCCCGCAGGACCGACGAGCCGTAGAACGCCGCGGCGTAGCTGCTCAGCAGATACGCGTCACCACCGTTGGCGGCGGCGCTGCCGGTACGCGACGCGAGCATGACCCCCGCGATCGCGGCGAGCACGGCAGCCAGGACGAACGCGATGACGCGCACCCGGGTCACCCGCAGGCCCGCGAACTCCGCCGCCGTCTTGTTGCCACCGACAGCCTGCATGGACTGACCGAGAGCCGTGCGGTTCAGCACTATCCAGCTCAGAACCGCGATGGCCGCCATAACGTAGATCGGATAGGGAAGCCCCGCCGCCTTGCCCAGCGTCAGGTTGACGAAGGCCGAGGGGTGGTCGAGCGTCGTGGGCAGTCCACCGCTGATGGCAAAGTTCGCGCCGACGACGATCGTGCCGATGCCGAGCGTGCCGACCAGAGCATTCACGCCGACGACGGTCACAACCAGACCGTTGACGAGCCCGATTGCGGCGGCCACCACGATGGCGACGAGGAAGGCCAGCGGAATCGACAATCCGGCCGAGGCCATCAGCGTGGTGGCGACGACACCCGAGAGGCTCGCGGTGTACCCGATGCTGAGGTCGAAGTCGCCTGACACCAGTGCGAACGTCAGGCCGATCGCGATGATCGCCGCCAAGGAACTCTGGTTCAGGATGTTGATCACGTTCGAGTACGTGGCGAACGTCGACGGCTCGAGGATCGTCATCGTGACGACGATCGCGAGCAGCACGACGAGGGTGCCGTATCGAGCGACACCCGCCCACAGCCGGTCGGACCTGGAGTGAGACCTGACGACCGGCGCAGCTTCGCCGACCATCGTCAGGTCGCCTTCCGGGGAAGACAGCGACGAGGTCATGCGGGGACCTCCTCGAAGCACAGCGCGGTCAGGTGCTCCTTGGTCGCGTCATCGCCGTTGACGACCCCGACCGTCCGGCCCGCCCGGAGGATCGCCACAGTGTCACACATCTCGAGCTCCTCGAAGTCACTGGAAATCATCAAGACCGCCGTGCCGGCGCCGGCGAGGTCTCGGACTGCCCGGTAGAGGTCCTCACGCGCCGCGACGTCGACCCCCACGGTCGGCTCGTCGAGCACGAGCAGGGCCGGGGATGCCCGCAGACATCGACCAACCACCACCTTCTGCTGATTACCACCGGAGAGCTGGCTCACCGGCTGGCGAACCGACGCCGCCCTGACGTTGAGCCGCTGCGCCATCGTCGTGGCCACAGCGCGGGAGCGCCGGGGCGAGACGAAGGGAAGCCACGACCAACGCCGGTCGTCCTTCAACGTCGACATGGCCATGTTGGCCGCTATGGACAACCCCATCACCAGCGCCTCGCTCCGACGCTCCTCGGGCACGAAAGAGATGCCCTGACCGATCGCGTCGTACGGTGTCTTGGGGCGGTAGTCCCGCCCGTGGAGGGTCATCCGTCCGGCGGAGAGGCGATCGATCCCACTGATCGCTCGGGCCAGTTCCGTACGGCCGGAGCCGACCAGGCCGGCGATGCCGAAGATCTCGCCGCGCCGCACCGTGAGCGAGACGTCGTGGACCCGTGGTCCTGACGCAAGGTTCGCGACCTGCAGCACCACCGGCCGCTCCGTCAGATCTGCGCGCTCTGCCACGGGGCGCCGAGCAGGCGCCATCGCACGCCCGGCGATCTCGTCGGTGAGCCGGCCGCGATCGATGTCGACTGCCGCGAATGTGCCGGTGAGACGCCCGTCCCGAAGGACGGCCACCCGGTCGCACACGGCCAGCACCTCCTCGAGCCGGTGCGAGACGTAAAGCACCGCGACCCCGCGGCGACGCAGCTCGTCGACGACTGCGAACACCCGGGTCGCCTCCTCGTCGGTGAACGAGGCTGTCGGCTCGTCCAGCGCGATGACCCGGGCGTCGTCCATGAGGGTTCGTCCAAGGGCCACCATCCACCGGTCGGAGACGCTCATGGAACCGACCGGAGTGTCGAGCGGGATGTCCGCGCCGACCTGAGCGAGCACCTCACGGGCCCGTTCGCGGTAGTGCCGTCGTGCCAGCATCCCGCGGACAGATCTGCGCGAGTAGCCGAGCGACATGTTCGCCGCGGCGTCGAAGTGGTCCACCAGATTGAGCTCTTGGTGCATGAAGCGCAGACCAAGTGCGTCGGCCGCACGGGCCGATCCGATCGCCACCTCCTCACCGTCCAGCCGGACGACACCTCCATCGGCGTGATGGATGCCGGCCAGGATCTTGATCAGGGTCGACTTTCCAGCTCCGTTGGCCCCGCAGAGACCGAGGACCTCGCCCGGGGCGACCGCGAGGGACACCCCCGACAAGACCTCGACGCCGGCAAAGCTCTTGGACACCGCCGACAGCTCGATCCGGGGCCGGCTCGCGCCGACCGGGCGAGGCGCCACACCAGACGACGTCATGATGTAGAGACCGCCTCAGGATGCTCGGCGAGGAAGGCGTCGATGTTCGACTGATCTACGATCTGGAAGGGCACGGCCACGTCGCTCGGCTTCGCGTCCACTCCGGCCTGGATGTAGTCGGCCGTCTTGCGCGCCGCCTCACGCCCGGCGGCCGGCAGGTCGAACCAGACGGTGGCGGTCATCGATCCGTCCTTGATCGCCTTCAGCGCGGGCGGTGAACCGGCCAGACCGTAGACTTTGACATTCGCGCGTCCGGCCTGCTTGATCGCCGCGATCGCACCCAGCGCGGGGTCGTCGAAGCAGCCCCAGACCGCCAGCCCGTCGCCCGCGTCAGGATGCTTGGCGAGCCACGCCTGCGTGAACGTCGTTCCGTCCTCGACCTGTCCGGGGATCCGGATCTCGTTCGCAGTCACGGCCAGGCCGGTCCCCTGGACCTTTTCCGTCAACGCCTTGAGGTTGCCGGCGCAGGTATAGCCACTCCGATAGGTCAGTTCCAGAAGCGCGCCCTTGCCGCCCGTGTCCTTGACGATCCTCGTGGCCAGGTCGACGCCTTGCGGGTAGCCGATGTCCCAGTTGGTTTGCACGCCGTCGGCCAGACCACCGGCCAGTGAGACCACGGGAATCCCGGCTTCCTTGGCCGCGATCGTGCCGGCCGCCAGCCCCTCGGACGGGAACGTCTCGGTGATGATGAGGTCGACCCGCTTCTGCACGAAGTTCTGCATCGCGGCGACGGCCGAGTCCGCGGACCCGTTCGCGTCGACGACCGACACCTTGTATTTCCGCGTCTCAGCCTCGGCCTTGTAGGCGTTGGCTGTCCTCGTCGCATTGGGATCGGCCGAGGAGAACTGCACGACTCCGATCGTGTACTCATCCTTGTTCGCCTTGCCGGCGCTCCCAGAGCCCGAGCACGCAGACGTCACCGCGACAGTTGCGAGCGCCGTACTCAGCGCCAGCATCCTCAGTACATGCCTCATTCTGTTCACCGCTGAACCTCTCATCCGGTCCGGCACAGCGCATCGGCGACCGTGATCGAGACAACACTGTACATAAACTTGAGTCCAACTTCAATAAAATTCGCGGTCGCGCTTCGCCTCTTGGAGCGGCCCCGGCACCGGCCTCCGCGCCCTCCTCGAGGCGACTCGTGACCGGTGGCACGCGCGGCATCGGCCTGGCGACGGCCGAGCTCCTCGTAGCCGGAGGAGCACGAGTGTGCGTGACCGGGAGGAAGGCCGAGCACCTCGACGCGGCCCTGCGCCGCCTCGGTGGGCCCGAGCACGCCATCGGGGTGTGCGGGTCGAGCGATGACGAGTCTCATCAAGCGACAGTCATCGATGCGGTCATCGCGTCGTTCGGCCGGATAGACCTCTTGGTCAACAACGCGGGAATCAACCCGGCGTTCGGCCCGCTTGGCGATCTGGAACCGCGCGCCGCGCGCAAGATCTTCGACGTGGCGGAGCTGATCACCTTCCTGCTGTCCGACCGTTCCGACTGGATCACCGGCCAGGTCGTCACCATCGACGGCGGCGCCCTGCTGGCCGGCCCCTCCTGAGCCACCGGCTCAGCGCCGAAGCTGAGCCAGACCTTGCTCGATCAGCGGTTCCACGGCCTGCCCCACCCTCGCGAAGGCACCGTCGACGGCCGTGCCGTCGACATGCCTGCGGTGGACCCCCTCCAGGATCGCCGCCGACTTGAAGCAGGAGAGCGCGAGATGGAAGGTGAGGTCCCCGACCGGCCTCCCGCTGGCCGCGATGTAACGCTCGATCACCTCCGCGCCGGTCAGGAAGCCGGGTGCCGACCCGACGTCGCCCAACTCCGGAACGTCGCGCAGTACCGGTGCGATGTCAGAGTTGATCGCGAGTGCCGCCACGTCCGTCAGCGGATCACCCAGTGTCGAGAGCTCCCAGTCGAGAACGGCACGCACACCGAGCTCGTCGACCAACAGGTTGTCGATCCGATAGTCCCCGTGGACGATCGCCGCCGTGTTCGCTTCGATCGAGACGCTCGCGATCGAGTCGACACGTTCGGCCAAGGCATCTCGGAGTCGTTCGGCGCCGCGGAGCGGACGACCGCCCGTCGCGAGCATCTGCCGCGACCACAGCGAGAGCTGTCGCCGCAGGAATCCGCCGGGGCGCCCGAAGTCGCCGAGGCCGACCTCCACCGGGTCCACCGCGTGGAGCTCGACCAGGGTGTCGACCATCGCCTCGCAGATCTCGCGCGTCCGGGAAGCCCCCAACGCGACGAGGTCGTCCGCGCGCACATAGGCGGTGCCGGGGACGCGCTCCATCACGTAAAGTTCCGCTCCGGTGACGGTCACGTCCTGGCAGTGCGCCAGAACCCGTGGCACGGGGACCGCGGTGCTCGCGAGCGCCGACATGACCCTGACCTCACGGCCCATGTCGTGAGCCCCCGAGGACACGTGACCGATCGGAGGCCGCCGGACGACGACGCCCGACTCGATGCCACCGACCAGGTATGTGAGGTTCGACCGTCCTCCCGCCAGGAGGCGCGCAGAGGCGTCGGCGGGCAGTCGTCCCGGTTGGACGGTCTCGAACCACTCCAGGAACTGCTTCAGGTCCAGCCCTGCGAGACTTTCCACTTGATCTCCCTTCGCGCCCATATGCCCTCCGTCACGCCGATCAGGCGCGGGGTAGTGATCGCAGTGTCCGCGTGGCCTCGTCGTCGGCTCGCACCGAGACACCGTCGTCAACGAGCACGACACCGTAGACATCAAGGGCCGCCTCTCGGGTGACCCAGCCTTCGCGCACGTCGCGCGCCACCAGATCGGCCTGCCGGGCGAAGGGGTCGCCGTATCCTCCGCCGGAGGTCTCGAAGCCACGCACGGTCTCCCCGGGCCGCACGACCACGTTGCCGGCACTCGGAAGAGGCTGCTGGGTTCCGTCCGCAGCGACGAGGTACGCCCGGGAGGGCACCCCATCGAGCCCGCCGCGTACGCCACGGGGCGGGGTCTCCTGTCCGTCGCCGGGGAATATGACGGTCATCTCGTCGAACCGCGGCCCATAGGCGACGTCCGCCGCCAACGCTCCTCGATGCTCTCCCGCACCGCCGGTGTCAGGCACGAGACGCAGGTGCTCGTAGAGCATCGGGATCTTGCTCTCGACGACCTCGATGGAGTCTCGGTACATCAGGCCGCCCACGCACGGCAGCCCCCAGGTCACCCATCCGTCGGCGTCGGCGCTGCCCGGGCCCCCGCCGACACCGCTGATGAGCTGGTTCACGTATGGCCGGCCACCGTACCGGGCGTCGTGACCCGAGACGACGGCGGACGAGACGCTCATGCCCACCGCGCCTTCGGCGACCCCGTGCGGTGCACCCAGCGTTGCGAAGGCCGCGCCGATGCTGTTGATGATGCGATCCGTCAAGTTCGTGGTCGCGATGGCACACGAGTGCGGGAAGGTGGGACGCCCGACGATCGCACCATCGCGGATCAGGACGTCGACCGCCCGGAACGCTCCGGAGTTCTTGGGGATCCCGGTCGGCAGGGAGTTGAAGACACCCGCGTAGACCGACGCCCGAGTCGTCGCCTCGGTCAGGTTGAGACCGCAGTCGACGTTGTCGGGATTGTCGCGCAGGTCGACGACGATCGTCCCCTCGTCGGACCGAATGTCGATCTTCACGTCGAGCGGCACACCGTCGGGCAGCACCGGATCGAGCGCGTCGTGCCGTGCGGTGTTGTGCAGGCTCCGGGCCGGCAGCTTGCGGATCTCCGACCGGATGAGGTCCTCGGAGTAGTTCAACCAGTTCTCGACGAACTCCTTGACCGTGTCGACCCCGTACTTGGCGCACAACTCCTTGAGCCGGCGCTCACCCACGCGCGCCGCCCCGATCTGCGCGAGGAAGTCGCCGTACCACTGTTCTGGAACACGAATGCGTGCCTTGCACATCCGCACGATGTCGCCTACCTCTTCGTAGTCTCGCTGGACGCGGACCGTGGGGAAGATGAGGGCACCTTCCTCGTACACATCCTTGGCGGTGATGTGGTAGGTGGTCGGCAGTGAGTTGCCGATGTCGGCCTGGTGCGCCTTGGCGACCGCGGTGAACAGGTGCTGGCCCTCGAAGTACACCGGTACCAATACGGTGTGGTCGGCGGCGTGCGAGTTACCGATGTACGGGTTGTTGTCGAGGAACGCGTCCCCCTCGGCCAGATCGGGATGCGCGTCGCACATCGCCTGTGACTGCAGCTGCGCGCCGAAGATGTGCACCGACAACCCTTCGGCCGCGCTCAACAGCCGGTTGTCGCCGGTGGTGATGGCACACGAGAAGTCGCGCGCGGAATTGATCACAGCGGACCTGCCGGTCCTGAGCAGGGTGTCGGTCATCTCGCGGACGATGCTGTCGAACCGGTTCGCCAGTACCGCGGTCAGCACCGCGTCGAACTTCCCGGTCGTCGTGGTCATGGTCATGCGGACACCTCGTCTACGTGAAGGATGTAGTTGCGTGCCGTGCTGACGCGCGCGCTCGTGCCCGGGTAGACCACCAGGGTCGTGTTGGGCTCCTCGATGATGGCCGGGCCGCTGACAAGCTGGCCGACCTCGAGGTGGTGGGGACGGTAGATCGGGGTCGAGACCAGTCCCGCTCCGAAGTAGCAGTCCCGATGGACCACCACGGGCCGGCTGGGCGCCGGTGGGACGGTCAGGGCGTCCCCGTGCTCGAGTCGCACCGAGATCCGGACCTTCCAGTTCGTGACGACGACCGGCGAACTATCGGCACGGATGGCGAACAGCGACTCGTGGAGACTGTGGAACCGCTCCACCAGGTCGCGGACGTCGCCGGGCCCGGCGAACCTGCGCATCGGCAGTCGGACATCGATGTCCCATCCTTGGCCCGGATAGCGGGCCTCGGCGAACACCTCGATGTCGTAGGGATCGCCGCCGAGACCGGCCCGGCCCCGAAAGTCCAGTACCCGCGTCTCGAGCCGCTCGAGAGTCGCGTTGACCCGATCGGTGTCGAACGCGTCGCTCGTGACAAGAAGCGCGGCCGACTCCTCCTTCACGATGTCGGCGAAGTGCATGCCCGTCGCCGAGAGCGCCGAGGCCAGGTTGGGCAACAGCACGTTCTCGGATCCGAGCTCCTGAGCGATCCGCAGGATGTTGATCCCGGCCGCACCACCGCCGGCGACCAGAGTCGACTCGCGCGGGTTGATGCCCTGCGCGACCGTGATCTCATGGACCGCTTTGACCATGGCATCGCTGGCCAGGGACAGAATCCCCCAAGCCGTCTCGTGCACGCCCAGCCCGAGGCGGTCTGCGATCACCTTCAGCGCGCGATGCGCGGCCTGGGCGTCGAGTCCCATCCGCCCGCCAAGGAAATAGTCGGGGTTGAAGTAGCCGAGAACGCACGCCGCGTCGGAGACCGTTGCCTCGGTGCCGCCACGTCCGTAGCAGGCTGGACCCGGCTCCGAGCCTGCCGACTGAGGTCCGACCCGCAGGAGGCCGCCCCCGTCGACCCAGGCGATCGAGCCCCCACCCGAGCCGATCGATCGGATGTCGACCGAGGATATCCCGAGGAGGTCGCCCTCCCAGGTCCCTCCGAGCCAGGTGTCACGCGAGTGTACGAGCTGACCGCCGCGGGAAAGCCCGACGTCGAACGTCGTCCCTCCGGTGTCGCACACGATCATGGTGCCGCCGAGGCCCTCCAGCGTCGAATACGTGACACCCGCGAGCGGCGCCATGGCCGGCCCGGACTTGGCCGTGTGGATCGGTGCCGCGATGACCTCGTCGATCGTCATCACCCCGCCGATGCTGGTCGAGACGAGCATCTGGCCCGCATAGCCGGCTGCCCGCACGTCCTGCTCCAGCTGACGGAAGTGATGCTGCATGAGCGGCTTCAACGAGGCGTCGATCGCTGTGGCCGAGGCCCTCCGGTACTCCCGGATGATCGGCAACAGCTGGTGCGACAGGGTGTACGGGACCCCCGGGAGGATCTCTTCGATCAGACGTCCGACGATCAGTTCGTGCTCGGAGTTCACCACCGACCAGAGCAGGCACACGGCCACAGCCTCGAAGTGCTGGTCACGGAGAGTCTCCAAGATCGAACGGACACGGTCCTCATCGAGCGGTGTCACGACGTCACCCTCGGCCGTGACCCTCCCGGGCACCTCGAACGTCCGGCTCTTGGGGATGTAGGGCTGGGGATAGGGCTTGGTGAAGTCGTGACCGTCCGACTTACCGCCCTCCTTCAGCACCAAGACGTCGGGGAACCCCTCGGTGGTCAGGTAGGCCGTCTTCGCGACGTTCCTCGTGACGATGGCATTGGTGGCGCGAGTCGTGCCGTAGATGAACAGGCTCGTCTCCGCGAGGATGTCCCCTCCGCTGCGTCCGAGTGTCGCGGCCGCGGCATCGACGGCTTCGAAGAGACCGCGTGAGACGCGGTCGTGGGTCGTGAGCGCCTTTCCCATCGTTTTGTGGCCGTCGGGCGCGCTGATCACGACGTCGATGAAGGTTCCTCCGGTATCGGCGGAGATCTGGTAGGACATGGTCATCGCTTTCCGTGTCGAGCGGCGTCGGGCCGACGCGCAGGTGGTGGGCTGGTGTCGAACGCATGACGCCAGGCGGACTCGATCGCGGCGACGACGGTGTCCACATCTTCGGGCGTAGTGGCACCGTTGAACAGCAGTGAGCCGCGCGGGTTGATGAATGCCCCGTAGACATAGGCCAGCTCGCACACCAGGGCGATACACCCTGCCTCTGACGCTCCCGCCGGCAGCGGGGCGAGGTCGTGATCCCAGGCGAACCGGGCGATCGAGCCGACGTGCGAGGCGACGAGCGGCACGCCTCGACCGCGTACGGACTCCAGTCCCGCGACGAAGCGGCCACCCAGCTCGTCGAGGCGCGGATACAGGTCGGATGCGACGGCCTCGAGCACCTCGGTCGTGGCCAGAGCCGCGGCGACGGGTGCCGCCGACGCGTTGTAGGTCCCGGCGTGGACCACCCGGCTCTCGACCACCACTGCCATCGCCTGCTCGGACCCCGCGACGAACGCCAGTGAGGCTCCCCCGGCCACGGCCTTCGCGAACGTCGACAGGTCCGGGCGGACTCCGAGCCTTTCCTGGGCGCCGCCGAGACCGAGCCGGAACCCGGTCACGACCTCGTCGAAGATCAGCAGAGCGCCGAAGCGGTCGCACAGCGCGCGCAGCTGCTCGTAATAGGCGCGATCCGGCGGATCGGCCAGCGCGATCGCCGGGATCGGCTCCAGTATCAGCGCGGCGATGTCCTCGCCGTGCCGGTCGAAGGCCCGTGCCAGCGCTTCGAGATCGTTCCACAGGGCGACCATGACATCGTCGGATGTCCCGAGGCCCTCGCCGTGTCGCCGCACCGGCACAAGCCCCTCGACCGGCTCGGCCGCCTCCACGTCGTTGTTGACGAGGACGGGATCCAGCCACCCGTGGTAGTGCCCGTCGAGCTTGAGCACGCACCGACGGCCCGTCGTCGCCCGCGCTATCCGCAGCGCGAGCTGCACCGCCTCGGACCCCGTGCTGACGAAGCAGATCTTCTCGGCCGACGGCACGAGACGACAGAGCCGCTCCGCCAGCTCGACCTCGAGCGTGCTGCCGGCGCCCACGATGTCCAGTCGCGCGAGCTGACGCGCGATCGCGTCGGTCACCTCGGGTGCCCGGTGTCCGAGCAGCACGGGCCCGAGGGCGTTGACGCAGTCGACGACCCGGTTCCCGTCGAGATCCGTGAGGTAGGCACCCTCCGCGAGTTCGAAGAACAGGGGGACGGCCCGGCGACGGGAGCCCGAGCTCACCCCCCGTGGGATGACCGCCTCGGCGCGGCGGGCCTGGGCCAGCGACAGCGGCACGGCCGCCCTCACGAGGTCGAGCGGATCGTCGGTGCTCATGACGCGGTTCCTGTTCTCTTCGGATCGGAGGGGGCGTCGTCGGCAGCCGGTCGCACGAGAACCCCGGCACTCATTTCGACTCCCCCCGACCTGTCTCGTGGCTGGCAACGGGAGGCGGGGCCGCAGGCCGGGACCGGCTCCCACGGCCGGGCCGCGGCGAGCAGGGTCGTCCCGTGCCCCGCGGCATCGGGAACGAAGGCGAGGTCGTGCTCTCCGCGCAGCCTCAAGCCCGTCTCGACCGCGGCAGGCGTCAGCGCCGGGAGGTCCGCCGGCGCCACCACGACCTCAGCTTGCGGAGCATGCGTCGCGACCCGATCACGGCGGCCCACCAGGATCGCCTCGTTGAGGGAGTCTCGGTAAAGGAGCTGACGGTCCTCACGCACCGCCACCTTGACACCGAGTGTCAGTCCGGCGAGGCCGCGTCGCGACGCGGTGACGACCACCGTCCGGTCGATCGACGCAGCCACGGCCGGCGAGCAGGGCGCATCGGCAGCGAACGCGCGCATCAGCTCGGCGTCCTGCTCCGGCGTTGCCGCCAGTGTGGGCCACCGAGGTGCGATGGCCGGATCGGAACGACGGTCGTCCATCGCCTCGAGCGGGCCTTGGATCGGGCAGCCGTCCAGGGCGTGTCCGGGTCAGTGCGCGTCGACACGGTTCCACCCGATCTGGGCCTGGACGGTCGCCGCGACCGCCACGAGGTCCTCCTCGCCGAAGCGTTGCGCCGTGACCATCAGGCCCACCGGCAGCCCGTCGGCCACCGCCACCGGCATCGACAACGCCGGCAGCCCCGTGACGTTGGCGCTCGATGTGTTCGCGAGCGTCGCCCACGAGCGCGAGACCCGCTCATCGAGCGGGATTCCCGGGTCGACGAGGTAGGGCAGGGTCGGCACCGTAGGACCGATGAGGAAGTCGACCTCGCGCAGCGCCGCCTCGAACGCGACGGTGACGTCCCGCGATCGATTGGCTGCCCGCGCGTACCGCTGCCCGGGCTGTTCGGCCCGCACGATCCGTCCGACTGTGAGCTGTGTCTTGACGTGCGGCGAGAGCTCGTCGGCACGGGTGCGGAACCCCTCGTGGACCGCCGCCGCGAGCTCGGGCCAGTATTCACCCGCCCACTGGTACCCCTGGGCGCCGGACTCGAGCAACGCCGAGAATCCCTCCGGCGTCATGCTGGCGCCGATCGGCCCCGCCGACCGGTGCTCCGGGATCGAGATGGCCACGATCTCGGCACCCAGGTCCCGCAGTGCCTCGAGGCCGGCCGCGAACGCCTCACCGACGGCCGGCTCAGCGGGACCGACCATCTCCTCGACCACTCCGAATCGGAGGCCCATGAGCCCCGAGCGACCCGCGGCCGCCTCCGTGAGTGCGAGCGCCGGGGGAACCGTGCGCTGACGGGGGTCGAGCAGATCCGGCCCAGCCAGTGTCTCCAGGACCCGCGCCATGACGCGCACGTCTCGCGCCAGCACCCCGACGTGATCATGAAGCTGGTCGATGCCGAGCACTCCTCGATAGGAGACCAGCCCGCGGGTCGGCTTCATACCGAGCGTCCCGCACCAGGAGGCCGGAACGCGAGACGAGCCACCGGTGTCCGTCCCCAAAGCGGCGTCGATGTCGTCATAGAACAGGCCGGCCGCACTGCCGCTGGAGGAACCGCCTGCGAGGCGAGCCGGATCAGCCGGGCAGAGCGTGGGTCCGTAGTAGCTCGAGTCGCCGGAGGCCGACATGGCGAGGCAGTCCATGTTGGTGATCGCATTGATCGTCGCTCCGGCCCCGATCAGCCGGCGCACCGCCTCGCTGTCGCTGCGCGGCACGAAACCCTGAAGGATCGACGACCCTGCCGTCATCTCGACTCCTGCCACCGCGAAGCAATCCTTGACGGCGACCCGCAGACCCTGCAGCGGGCCCTTCGTCACGGTGTCGTCACGGACGGTGACCCGTCGGACGATCGCGTTGAACGGGTCGTCACCGACCGGTTGCGTCTGCCGTCCCGTCGGAGCCTTGGATGACACCGCGATCGCCTCGTCGAGCGACTCCATCGCCACCTCGAATCCGTGGGCGACTCGGGCCAGGTCACGCGCCTCGGCACTGGACAGCCCGAGTCCCAGCTCCTCGGCCGCGCGCCGGAAGCGGTCGCCCGAGATGCCGAGCGGTGCCCCACCGGGGGCCGTCATGCCCGTCCCTCGATCTCGGAGGAACCTGCGAGACCGCCGTGGGGCGTCGCGCCCTGGCACGAGAGCAGCACGTCGCGCTCCGTCAGCGGCTGCGACTGCTCTGCGACGACACGGCCGTCCCGCATCGTGACGACCCTGTGACAGGTCGCGGCAAGCTGTTCGTAGTCGGTCGAGCAGATGATGACTGCCGCGCCCGCCTCTGCGGAGGCGTTGACGAGCGCCAGAATCTCGCGCTTCGCTGCCGCGTCGACGCCCTGGGTGGGCTCGTGGAGGATCAGCACCCGCGGCTTGAACTCCAGCCACTTGGCCATGAGGACCTTCTGCTGGTTGCCACCGCTCAACGAGCCGACCGGCATGTCCGGCGCGACCGGCCGGACGCCCACGCGCTCGAACGCCTTGCGCGCGGCCGACCGCTCGGCAGATGCCGAGATGGGCGTCCAGGCGCGGCGGGCCCGCAACGTCGGCAGTGTGAGGTTCTCCCGGCCGCGAGCCGCGAGCCACAGCCCTTGTCGCTTGCGGTCCACCGGCACGAAAGCGACGCCGGCACCCATGGCCGCCCTGATCCCGCCGCGCAGGACCCCGCCGTCCGGGCCACGGACGGTCCCCGCCGCGACCGGGCGGGCTCCGGCAAGCATCTCGGCGAGGGGGTCCTGCCCCATGCCCACCAGGCCGGTGATGCCGAGCACCTCACCCGCGCGCAGGCTGAGGCTCACGTCGTCGACCCCGGCTCCCGAGACCCCCTCGGCCACGAGCCGTACGCTGCCGTCCGGCTCGGCCGCCCGCGGCGGGTAGAAGTCATCGATCGGCCGGCCCAGCTGGAGTGTCACCATCTCGGCCGCGCTGAGCCCCTCGGTGGGCCGGGTCGTCACGACCCTGCCGTCGCGAAGCACCGTGCAGCGATCGGTGACGGAGAGGACCTCGTTGAGCTTGTGGCTGACGAAGAGGACGGCCGCTCCGTCGGCAGCGACAGCGCGCATGACGTCGAGGAGCCGCCCGGACTCCGCGGGCCCCAGGTAGGCCGTCGGCTCGTCGAGCACGAAGATGTGCTGGGTCGCCCGCAGGGACAGGAGCCAGAGTGCTCGGGCGACGGCCACGATCGAGTGGTCGCTCGGGTTGAGCGTGTCCACCCGGGCGTCGGGATCGATCCGCGTGCCGAGGCGACGGAAGATCCGCAGCACATCGGCCTTCAGCCGCTTCCAGTCGATGGGCCGCGCCCGCCGCCCACCGTAGGCGTCGGACACCCCGATGTTCTCGATCACCGACATCGAGCCGACGAGCCCGAGGTCTTGGTGGATGATGGCGATGCCATGGTCGGCCACCTGCGCGAGCGGCGTCTTGACACGCCGGCCGCTCAACTCGACGGTGCCCCGGTCGGAGGCGTGAAATCCGCCCAGCACCTTGATGAGAGTCGACTTGCCCGAGCCGTTCTGCCCGAGCAGACCGTGGATCTCACCGGGCAGCAGGTCCAGGTCGACGTCATCGAGGGCCTTCACGCCACCGAACGATTTCGTCAGTCCTCGCACGGAAAGGGCCGGCTCAACCACGGGCCCGCCCCACAGCCATGCCGAAGACGACAGCCACGATGAGAGCCGCACCGTTGAACACGTCCGACACCCACAGCGCGCCACCCATGAGCTGCAGACCCGTGATACCCACGGTCAGGAGGCACAGCCCGACGAAGGTGCCGAAGGCGTTGTAGCGGCCCACCTCGATCGTCGTGGCACCGAGGAACGCCGCGGCGAACGGCGTCATGAGGTAGGACGATCCGATCCCGGGATCGACCGACCCGAGGTATCCGGCGATCAGGAGGCCCGCGACCGCTGACAGGACCGCCGCGACCAGGAACGACGTGATCTTCAGCCGGTCGACCGGGATGCCGGACAGCCGGGCGGCCTCCGGATTGCCACCGGTGAACAGGAGCATACGGCCCACGGGCGCCTTCTCGTACACGTACCAGACCACGATCACGAGCAGCCAGCCCGCGTAGGTCAGGGCGGGCAGGCCAAGGATCTCCTTGTTGACCGCGTCCTGAAGCCCGGCCGGGTAGACGTCGGCGCGGCGGCCGCCGGTGAGCGCGAACGTCGCGCCGGACAGAACCGTCAGCATGCCGAGGGTCGCGATGAACGAGTTGACACGCAGGCGGACGACGAGAACGCCATTGACGAGTCCGATCAACGCACCGGCGAGGAGGACGATCACCAGGCTCAGCGTCAGGTTCACACCGTGCTCGGTGAGCACGCCGAGAGCGACCGCGGTGAACGCCATGACGCTGCCGAGCGAGAGGTCGAACTCTCCCGCCCTCAGCACGAACGTCGCTGCGATGGCCAGGAACAGGACGATGGTCTGCGAGGTGACCATGACGCGGAAGTTGCCCCAGCTGGCGAAGGTGTCCGGCATCGCGATCGAGAAGCCGACACTCAGTGCCACCAGGAGGATCATGACCGCTTGGCGGGCCACCACCGTCGAGACCGACGTGCGCTGACGCCTCGACGAGGGCGTGGCTGCGCCGTGACCGAGCTCGTCGTTCGGGGAAGAGGGCTGGATCGCCATGCGCGCCTCTCAGCTCTGGATGAAGCGCTCGGTGACCCAGTCGCTCGTAGCGGGGGTCAGCGCGTGGACGGTGAGCCGCAGGTTCGCGTAACGCCAGCCCTGGCCGGTGAGGACGTACTCGTCGTCGTAGGTGCCCATGAGGACGACGGCCGCGCCGCGAAGGATCATCGGCTGCCACAGGTACCAGGTACCGGTCGCAGAGCGGCCGTCGCTCGCGACCACGATGTCGCCGCCCACGATGTAGTGCAGGGCGAACGGAACGTTGGCCGGGGTGGCGGCGAAGTACTCCTCGATCTGCTGGCGACCGACCGCGACGCCGAGAATCTCGCCGCCGTCCCAGGTGGCCGAGTCGACGAAAAGCTTTCCGATCTCCTGCGCCGGATAGCCTGCGTCGCACAGTTTCGCGTAGTGCATCTTGAGGGCCTTGATGTCCTCGATGGCCTCGAGACGCGCGAGACGGGCTTCGAAGTGCTCGATCATGCTCTTCCTTGTCTGGTGTCAAACGACCCGGGACGGACGGGGAGACGGCGCGCTAGCCTCGCCAAGCCTTCTGGTACGCGGACTCGAAGTCCGCGTACGCCGGCCAAGCCTCAACCTCGGTCTGGCCGACATTGTCCCGGTCCAGAAGTCGCTGCGGAAGCACGATGTCCTTGGCCGAGGAGTCCCCCTGGAGGAGACGAGCCTGCTGATCGATCAACTGCCATCCAAGCGAGGGGGTCGGCGGGAACGCGAAGTCGGAGTAGAGGTTGCCGGCCTTCTTGCGCAGAGCCTCGATGTTGTCCGCGAGGCCGTCGCTCGTGGCCAAGTGGACGTGCGAGCCGGACGACCGAAGGCCCGCCTGCACGTAGGGCACCGTCGAGCCGACAATCGAGAAGATGTGGGTCAGGCTGGGATTGCGGCGCACGTCGGTCTGGACCTCGCTCGTCAGGGTGCTGGCGAACTTGCCGTAGTCGAGGTCCTTGACCTCGAACTTGCACGCGGGGCACAGCGCCTTGTATTCCTTCTCGAACAGCTTGGCCGACTCCACGGTGATGGGCAGCGACGAGGGGCTGTACATCAGCGTGTCGGCCTTGCAGCCCGAGTCCTTCATGATCCATCCGGTCAGGGCCTTGAGGTCACCGGTGAGGTCGACCGACGCGGTGCCGCTGATGCCGGCCGGGAGGGCGGCCCCGACATTGCGGTTGATGGCGTCCGTCACGACGATGCCCGCGTCGTGAGCATTCTTCACCGCGCGCTCGATAGTGGCCGGGTCGACGACCACGAGGATGATCCCGTCCGCCTTCTGCGCGATGGCCTGCTCGACAGCCGACTGCGCCGAGGCGGTGGTGCCGTCGCCGTAGACGGCCTTGGTCGTCATGCCGGCCGCCTTCGCCGCCGCCGCGGCGCCGTCCGAGATCTGCTGGAGGAAGGGCACGCGGGCCGCGTTGACGATCCAGATGTTCTTCCCCTTGACCTTGGACAGGTCAAGAGCACCGCGGAGGTGGGGTTGCACCGGATCGGTCTTGGTCTTCTTCTGCTCCGTAGCCTTCGCGACGCACGCCGTCGTGTCCGAGGCGCTCGCGTCCGAGCCCCCGTTCGATCCCCCGCACGCCGTCAGGAACAGTGCCGGCACGAGTGCTGCCACCACGAGTAGTGATTTCTTCATCACGGTCCTTCGTCTGGATGGCTGAGGCGGCCCCCTCACGGAAGATCGCCGGCTGACAGCTGCCGCGCCCGGTGTGGAGAACGATCGCGGCGACGTGCCGCGCCGATGGTGTTCCACGTCACGCGAGGCGACGCTGGCACTGTAACCTGAACTCGGATTTAAGTTCAATCCCTTTCGATGGCAGTGCGCATGACGTTCGTATGACAGCTAGGAGACACCGTGCGTCACCTGAATCTCGGCCTTCGTTCCGGCCTTCGCGTGTCCGAGCTCGCGCTCGGGACGGGCAACTTCGGCACCGCCTTCGGTCCTCGGACCGGCGCGGACCTCCCCACGGCCCGCGCCATATTCGAGAGTTATGCCGAAGCCGGGGGCACCATGATCGACGCCGCGGACATGTATCAGGCAGGCGAGTCAGAGGTCATTCTCGGCGATCTGCTGGGGGCCGACCGAGATCGGTTCGTGGTGTCGACCAAGTACACCTACGGTGCCGAGCCGACACGACCGTCCGCGCTCGTGGGCAACAGCCGCAAGAACATGATCACCTCGGTCGAGCAGAGCCTGCGCCGCTTGCGGATCGATCACATCGACCTGCTCTGGGCGCACAACGACGACGGCGTCACTCCCATCGACGAAGTGACCAAGGCCTTCGAGGATCTCATCTCCGCCGGCAAGATCCACTACGCCGGACTGTCCAACTTCCCGGCCTGGCGCACCACGAGAGCCGTGGACCACGCCGATCAGCACGGCTGGAGCGGCATCAGCGCGATCCAGGTCGAGTACAGCCTCGCCGAACGCACCGCCGATCGAGAACTGCTCCCCATGGCCGAGGCCCTGGGTCTTGGAGTGCTCACCTACTCACCCCTCGGCGGCGGGCTGCTCACCGGCAAGTACCGCTCGAGCGACGAGGGACGGCTCACGACGATCGGCGACGTGATCCTGACCGAGAACTCGGCGCAGCGCACCGCCGTCCTCGACACCGTCCTCGATATGGCGACGCAGCACGACGCCCGGCCGAGCGAGATCGCGGTGGCATGGCTCCTCGAACACGGTCGCCGAAGCCAGGTCGGCTGGATCCCGGTCATCGGACCACGGACGTCCGACCAGCTCGGCAGCTATCTGAACGCCCTCGACCTCACCCTGACCGCGGACGAGATCACCCGGCTCGATCTCGTGAGCGCGCCTGCCCTCGGCGTCCCCCACGAACTTCGGGTCAAGCTGCAGGACACGCTCCTCGGCGGGGCCGGCGGTCCGACGCGACCTCGCACCCGGCCACTGCTCTAATGAATATGAGTTCATATTTGACTCTTTGCCCCTGCCGGGTCATCCTTGACTTCCGCAGAGAGGGAAGTGATGAACAGCGAGCGCACGATCAACGAGGCCCGCGGCACCGACTGGCTGGCGAGCATGTTCGGACTGCCCGGACAAACAGCCGTGGTGACCGGAGGAACACGGGGAATCGGCTACATGATCGCCGAAGGACTGCTGCGCGCCGGCGCGGCGGTCATCTTGTGCGCACGTCATCAGGAGGACTGCGACACGGCGGCGCGGCAGCTGTCACCCTTCGGCGAGGTCATGGGAGTCCGTGCGGACCTGTCGACGACCGGCGGCTGCGAGAGCTTCGCCCGACTGGTGTCGACGCACACCGACTCCATCGACGTGCTCGTGAACAACGCGGGCGCATCCTGGGGTGCCGCCATCGAGGAGTACCCAGAGGCCGCCTGGGACAAGGTGCTGGGACTCAACCTCAAGGCGCCGTTCTTCCTGACCCAACAGCTGCTCCCGCTGCTCCGCCGGGGCGCGACCCCGGACGATCCGTCGCGTGTGATCAACATCGGGTCCATCGACGGGTTGGTGGTGCCCAGCGTCCCGAACTACGCGTACGCCGCAAGCAAGGCGGCCATCCATCACCTGACCCGAGCGATGGCTCGCGACCTGGCCGAGTCGCACGTCCTCGTAAATGCCATTGCACCTGGTCCTTTCGAATCCAAGATGATGTCCTGGATGCTCCGGAACTTCGAGCAGCGCATCAAAGACAGCTCGCCTCTCGGCCGCGTCGGAAGCGCCATCGACATGGCGGCGGCCGTCGTCTACCTCGCCGGCCGGGGCAGTGGCTACGTCACCGGCGCCGTCCTCCCGGTCGACGGCGGGATCGCGACCACGATCAGCTCTCCGTGGGCGGAGGATCTGTGAGCCGGCCGGGGGCGGACGTCGCTCGGGGCGGTGCCGCGCGATGACGAGAACCAAGACCTCGCACCTGATGTCGAGGCGCGACCTGGACTACTTGATGTTCGAGTGGCTGGACGTCGAGTCGCTGCTCCGGCAAACCGGCCACGATGGTCATGATCGCCAGCTCGTCGGCGACCTCCTCGACCTCGCGCAGGAACTGGCGACCGAGCACTTCGCACCCCACAACCGCCGCAACGACCTCGAGGAACCACAGCTCGTGGACGGCGTGGTCCGCATGCACGACGAGGTGGCACCCGCACTCGCGGCCTACTTCCAGGCGGGCTTCGCCCAGCTGTCCGCTCCGGCCGAGGCCGGTGGCGCGGACCTGCCGGCGACCGTGTCCCTGGCTGCCGACATCTGGTTCACCGCGGCGAATCCGACGACGGCCGGCTTCCCGATGCTCACCCGGGCCAATGCCCACCTTCTGCTGGCCCACGCCGACCGCGAGCAGATCGACACCTGGGTGACACCGATGCTCGAGGGGCGGTACTTCGGGACGATGTGCCTGAGCGAGCCGCAGGCGGGATCGTCACTGTCGGACATCTCGACGCATGCCCATCGCGCGGACGACGGCACCTATCGGGTCCGCGGGACGAAGATGTGGATCAGCGGAGGTGACCATGAACTCGCCGAGAACATCGTCCACCTCGTGCTGGCCCGGACCTCGCCCGATCAGGGCGTGCGCGGGCTGTCCTTGTTCATCGTGCCGAAGGTTCTCCAGGACGGGCGGCGCAACGACGTCACGCTCGTCGGGCTGAACCACAAGCTCGGTATGCGGGGCATCCCCAATGCCGTCCTCTCCTTCGGCGACAGCGGCGGTGCCGTCGGCTACCTCGTTGGCGCGGAGGGTGGTGGCCTTTCGGCGATGTTTCACATGATGAACGAGGCACGGCTGGCTGTCGGCACGACCGCCGTGGCCCTGGGCTACTCCGGCTACCTGCAGGCGCTGGACTATGCGCGACAACGGGTCCAGGGGCGCGCTCTGGGGTCGGCCGCCGGGTCGCCGCCCGTGGCGATCATCGAGCACCCTGACGTCCGACGCATGCTCCTGATGTCGAAGTCCTACGTCGAGGGCGGCCTGGCCCTGGCGCTGCTCTGCGCACGGCTGCTCGACGAGGAGCGGTTCGGCGACGATCCGCACCGTGCGCACCTCCTGCTCGAACTCCTGACGCCGATTGCCAAGAGCTGGCCGGCCCAGTGGTGCCTCGTCGCCAACGATCTCGCGATCCAGATCCATGGTGGGTCGGGCTACACCCGAGACTTCGCGGTCGAGCAGCTTTGGCGCGACAACCGCCTGAACCCGATCCATGAGGGCACCCACGGAATCCAGTCGCTCGATCTGCTCGGCCGCAAGATCTCGCTTGAGGGCGGCGCAGCGCTGCGCCATCTCGAAGAGATGGTCCGCGCCACGGTGGCGCGGGCCAGGCACGAGGACTGGGGCGAACTCTCGTCGCTCGTGGAGGAAGCCCTCGACTCGCTCCTGCACACGACCTACTCGCTTCTCAAGCACCCGGATCGCGCTGTGGCACTGTCGCGCTCCTCGACGTACCTCGAAGCCTTCGGGCACGTCGTCGTCGCGTGGGTTTGGCTCGATGTCGCGCTGAGCACTCGTCACCACGACGAGCCCTATCACGCGGGCAAGCGGCTCGCCGCCGCGCACTTCATCCGGATCGAACTCGCGACCAACCGGGCCAGGATCGACGAACTGGGCCGGCTCGAGAGCACGCTCGTGGACCTCGACCCGAGTCTGCTGTGACCTTGGGCCGTCGCCGGGAACGGGTACCCCTGGCCTCGCTCCCGGCGGGTCCTCAGCTGATCTTCAGCACAAGCTTTCCGGTATTCCTGCCGTCGAACAGCCGCAGGAGCGTGTCGCCGAAGTCGTCGACCGTTCCGTCGATGACGGTCTCCCGGGCGATCAGGCGACCGGACCGGTAAAGCTCGACCAGGTCTGCCATGGCCGCCTCGTCGAGCGCTGGATAGTCGAAGACCAAGAAGCCCTGCATGCGCGCTCGGCGCACGAGCAGCGCCATGTAGTTGCTGGGCCCGGCAACCGGCCCCTCTTCGTTGTACTGCGAGATGGCGCCGCAGATGACGACTCTCGCACCCCGCGCGAGGTTCGCCAGGCCTGCGTCCAGGACCGCGCCGCCAACGTTGTCGAAGAAGATGCCGACCCCCTCCGGCGCCGCCGCGCCGATGCGCGCGGCGAGGTCGTCGTCGCGATAGTCGATGACCTCGTCGAATCCGATCGTCCGAAGCCAACGCGCCTTTTCCTCGCCCGCCGCAAGCCCGATCACCCGGCATCCCTTGGCCGCGGCCAGCTGGCCCGCGACGCTTCCGACCGCACCCGCGGCAGCAGAGATCAGGACGGTCTCGCCACCGCGAAGCTGTCCGACTTGGGCGAGCCCGTGGTGGGCGGTCAGGCCCGTCATGCCGAGCGCTCCCAGCCAGGTGGGTGCATCGGCGACGTCGAGATGCGCTCGCGTGACGCCGGTACCGTCGCTGACCGCGAACTCGGTGACGCCGAACAGTCCGACGACGGCGTCACCAACCGAGAAGCCGGCGTGGCGCGACTCGACCACCTGGCCGATGGCGTTGGCTCGCATGATGTCGCCGACGGCGACTGGCTCGATATACGACGGAACATCTCGCAGCCAGCCCCGCATCGCCGGATCCACCGAGATGTGACTTACCTTGACGAGGAACTCGCCGTCCGCGAGCGGATCGAGCGCGATGCCCTCGACCGACCAGGTCGAGGTGGTGGGCAGCCCATGAGGACGTGCCGCGAGACGGACAGCGCGGGGACCGGAAGATGACATGAGCCGAGTCTACCAGTAAATCTGAATTCGAATTCAGTTCAAGCTCGTGATCTTCAGGCCGTTCACCCACAGCTTGGTGCACGTCTCGACCAGATCTTCGAGGTCCCGTGGCCCCTCCCCCAGAGCGAAGACCTCGAACGCGATACGACTCACCATGAGGGACAGAGCCCTCGCCGCCAGCTCGGCGTCGATCGAAGGGTCCGCCAACCCCTTCTCCTGGAGGAGCTTGATCCGGCGCATGTTCCGCTCGCCGAACCGCATCGCGCTGCGCGCACGGAGCTTCTCGAACTCCGGATCGATCATCGAGACCTGCTGCATGAGCCACATCAGCTTGGCGTTGCGTTGGTAGGCCAGCAGATAGGCCCTGTTGCTCGCCTCGATGACAGCGGCCGGGCCCTCCTCGTCGGCCAGATGCGGCATGCCGGGATGGAGCATGTCGTGGCGTGCGGCCTCGATGACGGCGGCGAAGATCTGCTCCTTGGTTTCGAAGTAGGTATAGAAGGTGCCGATCGAACAACTCGCCTCAGCGGTGATGTCGACCAGGCGAGCGTTCAGGAAGCCATCACGCTCGAAGACCACGCGCGCGGCCGCGACCAGCGATTCCCGGGTCCGGCGACCTCTCGGAGTGGTGGGCAGGTCCCGCACATTCATCGAGTCGTCGATCAGCGAACCGACCTGGTCGATCGCATCAACGCCCTCGACCACCACGTCCTTCTCGCGCGCCACGCGCCACCACCTTTGTCGAACTCGGATTCACCTACGGGTCAGCGTACGCTGCCGCGCTCGGCGCCGTCACCTTCCCGCGACGACGGCCGCGCGCCGGTTGAGCTCCTGACGAGCGATCGTCCGCTTGTGCACCTCGTCCGGCCCGTCCGCGAGCCTGAGTGTGCGCAGTTCGGCGTAGAGGCCGGCCAGCGGGAAGTCATCGGACAGCCCCCCGGCGCCGTGGACCTGGATGGCGCGATCGACCACCTTGAGCGCCACGCTCGGGGCCGCGACCTTGATCGCCGCGATCTCGGTCCGCGCACGCTTGTTCCCGACCGTGTCCATCAGCCAGGCCGTCTTGAGCGTCAGCAGGCGGACCATCTCGAGCTCCACGCGCGACTCCGCGATCCAATCCTGGATGTTGGATCGCTGGGCGATCGGCTGACCGAAAGTGACCCGGCTCGAGGCACGATCGATCATCAGGTCGAGCGCCCTCTCGGCCATCCCGATGGCCCGCATGCAGTGGTGGATCCGCCCCGGCCCGAGCCGGGTCTGGCTGATCATGAAGCCGTCACCCTCGCCGGCGAGCAGCGCCGACCGCGGCACACGCACGTTTTCGAACAGGATCTCCGCGTGTCCGACCCTGTCCTGGTACCCGAAGACAGGCAGGCCGCGGACGATCGTGATGCCGGGCGTGTCGATCGGCATCACGAGCATGCTCTGCTGGCGGTGACGTTCCGCGTCGGGATCGGTCTTGCCCATCACGATGAGCACCTCGCACTTACGGTGCAGTGCGTTCGAGATCCACCACTTGCGCCCGTTGAGCACGTAGTCCTCACCATCGGCTTCGATCCGGAGCTGGATGTTCGTGGCATCGGAGCTGGCCACCGCCGGCTCGGTCATCGCGAATGCCGAAGCGATCTCGCCCGCGAGCAAGGGCTTGAGCCAGCGATCCTTCTGCTCGTCGGTGCCGAAGATCGACAGGATCTCCATGTTCCCCGTGTCAGGGGCGTTGGAGTTGGTCGCCTCGGGAGCCAGATGGAAGCTGCGACCGAGGATCTCCGCCAGCGGAGCGTACTCGACGTTCGACAGCCCCGCGCCCTCCGTCGCATGGGGGTGGAACAGGTTCCACAGACCACGGTTGCGGGCCTCGGCCTTCAGGTCCTCCAGGATGGCCGGGTGGTGATTCGGATCCCCGGCAGCACCCATCTGCGCCGCATAGACGGCCTCCGCAGGATAAACGCACTCGTCCATGAAGCCCTGGAGCTTCTCTCTGAACTCCATGCCCCGCTCGCTGTGGGAGAACTCCATGGCGATCCTTTCATTATGAATTCTCATCAGTTTCATGCCGGAGAGAGGTCTCTCGGCGACTACAGGCGCAGGATGGCCGGGTCGATCTCGCGTTTGAGGATCTTGCCCGTGGACCCCTTCGGCAGGTGATCGGTGAAGGCGACCACGTGCGGGACCTTGTAGGCCGAGAGCCGCTCCTTGGCCCACAGCCGGAGCGAATCCACGTCCAGCTCGGCACCCTCCCTCAGCACGACCACCGCCCCCACCTCCTCGCCGAGACGTTCGTCCGGCACCCCCAGCACCGCAGCCTCGAGAATGTCGGGATGGTCGTACAGCACGTCCTCGACCTCTCGCGGATAGACGTTGTAGCCGCCTCGAATGATGAGCTCCTTGGCCCGTCCGACGATGCTCAGATAGCCGTCCGGATCAAGGCTCCCGAGGTCACCTGTCCTCAGCCAGCCCTCGACCAGTGCCTCCCCCGTCTCCGCCGGTCGGTTCCAGTAACCCTTCATCACCTTGTCGCCACGGATGTGGATCTCGCCCACGTCGCCGACGCCGAGCACCTCGCCGCTGCTGCGGATCTCGATCTGCACTCCCGGCAACGGACAGCCAACCGAGCCAGGGCGCCGGGGCCGCGAGACGTCGTTGAACGTCACGACCCCCGTGGTCTCGGACAGTCCGTACCCGTCGCGTATGTCGCAGCCGAAGACACGCTCGCACGCGCGCTGGACCTCTGGCGGGATCGCCGCACCTCCTGATCCCGCGAAGCGCATGGACGTGAAGTCGGCGGGATCGAATGCCGCGGCCGCACCCACCATCGCGACCCACATCGTCGGAACAGCCGCGATAGCCGTGAGCCGCTGGTCTCGCGCCAGTTCGAGCATGACGATCGGGTCGAAGCCGTCCACGAGGAACATCGATCCGCCGGCCGCCAAGGTCGTGTTCATGACCGCCGCCTGACCAAACACGTGGAACAGCGGGAGCGCGGTGCCCACACGGTCGTCGGGCCCGAAACCCGAGACCTGCGGAAAGTCGACCGCATTCGCCACGAGGTTCCCCGAGGTGATCTGTGCGCCCTTCGGCTTGCCGGTCGTACCGGACGTGTAAAGGATCAGCGCCGTGTCGTCACGCTCGTACGCCCATGGCGTCGAAACAGGGTCCGCGTCGAACCTGGCGCCGGCGGGGACCTCCCAAAACGGCACACCGGCCCCCGTCGCTGCCTCTCGGGCGGCCGCAGACGCGCCGGTCCAGGCGATCACCAGGCTTGGCTCGGCGTCCGTGAGCACGTGCGTGATCTCCGAGCTCGTCGACATCGTGTTCATCGTGATGACGGTGACCCCAGCCGAGAGCATCCCGTAGTACAGGATCGGAAACTCCGCGATCGTCGGGCAGACGAGCAGGACCCGGTCGAGCGGCGCGACACCGGCCTCTCGAAGAGCACCTGCGACACCCTGAGCCGCGCGACGCAACTCGGCGAACGAGAGCTCGGAGGTAGCCGTGTGGATCGCCAGCCGCTCGGGATCACGCTCGGCGACGTCCCAGAGCAGAGCGACGAGATTGGACGCGGCCGGATCCCCAGCGAGCGCAGACATAGCCACCTGCGCCATCAGAAGCTCTTGAAAAAGCCGGCGGCACCGACGCCACCCTCGACGCACATCGTGACGACGGCATAGCGCTCGCCACGCCGACGGCCCTCGCGGAGCACGTGGCCGACGACCCGGGCACCGATACCGGCCTGCGCCACGGCCGTCCCGCGCTGCGACGAGTGCGCGTACTCGTCCTGCGCATCGCATCTCACGCCGTGGCGTTCGCCGACGATCTCCGCCGTGTGCAGCACGGGGACGTCCATCGGGATACCTGCCCGCTGGAACCAGGGATCCTGAGCGCGGTACCGGTTGGTGCGCTCGAGGGCCTGGGCGACAGCGCAGGCAGCCAGATCTTGGAGCGGGACGTCGTGGAATGCCCCCTTGAAGGCGCGCCCGATCGGGGTGCGCGCCGTCGAGACGGTCCCTGCGTCGCGACTGGTCATCGTGTTTTGATCTCCGTCTGGGGTGTCGAGGTCTGATGGGTCGGCGCGGCGCGACGCGGAGCCCCCGTCGAGACGGATCGGCTCGGCGTTGAGATCGCCGCGCCGGATACGACTGCTCGAAGTCCCACCACGCCCATGAACACGCCCATGAAACGGTCCTCTCCGCGAGCTTGAATTTGAATCTTAGTTCATGTTCAGGCGTCTGTCCATCCGCCCTGACCCGGCGACGCCAGGAAGCACCACCTGACATGTGTCCTGCAGCCAAGGCCGATCGTCACCCCGCCGCCCGCCCGGGCCGCGTTACCCCCAGGGTGTCGGCAAAGTCGGTGTGGAGGTCCGTGAAGGGACCCTTCACGGACTCAGAGTCCGTGAAGGGTCCCTTCACGGACCCGAAACCGGTCCGGCGCACGCCACGAGGTGGTCGCACACACCTCCGCATCGCCCGCTGCCGGGCCCCCGACCAACTTTGCCGGGGCCCTGCCGTTACCCCGACAAACCCGTCGACCTGAAGACGTACCGGCGCGACCACGCCGGCCGCACAGGAATCTGCTGCGACAACAGCGTGGCCGAATCATTCTTCAGCGCCCTCAAGAACGAGCGAGTCCATCGAGTTGATCTACACAACACGAAAACAGGCCATCGCGGATATCGCCGCATATAGAGAACTGCGCTACAACAGCGAACGTCTCCACTCAGGACTCGACTGCAAGACCCCCAGCGAGGTCCACACCGGGTACCTGAACCGGCAGCAAGCAGCGCAGACCAAGCCACCAAGCAGCTGCCCGGGAAGATCGAGGCCCCTCGGATCGCGTAGTTCGCCTCAGCCGCATACGGCGTCTACGCAACCGTCGGTCCGGCTTTGCGAGCTGCGATAGCCGCCCACAAGGGGGCACCCGCCCCGGACTCGATGTACTCCTCGATACGTGCGACCCGCTCGCCGGCCAGCGTCACGACGACACAGATCGGGATGCGGACCTCGCTGCCGTCATGCAGCAGTGCGACGAAATCGTGTTGACTGACATAACCACTCGGAGTGGGCGTCAGGTGCACGCCGTCGTACCCTCGCGACACGGTGGCGGCGAACAGCGGACCGAGGGAGGCGAGGCTCTCTTCGACGGTTTGGTCGCGGAGTTCGAGGTTGGTCCATATACGGGCCGTGGGTACATATACCGCCCGCAGCGCTTCCACGTCGGCCGCCGCCACCGCCGCACCGATCGCATCGGCAACCGATCGGACGGCAGCCTGATCCACGAATTCGACCATGTTCTCTCCCGGAGCGTGCGGTCTTTCTGTACCCAGGTCGGTGCGGCGGGCTCATCGCATGATGCTGAACCCGCCGTCGATCACCAGCGTCTCGCCGACCACGTAGTCTCCGGCTCGTGACGCCAGGAAGACAGCACCTCCCGCGAGATCCTCCGGCGTGCCGATGCGCCTCGCCGGAATGATGGCCGCGAGTTCGTCAGGCGTGTCCAGCGCACGGCGGTTGAGATCAGACACGAACGCCCCGGGAGCGATCGCCGACACGACGATATGGTCCCTGATGAGCCTGACGCCGAGCTGCTTGGTCAGATGTACCACGGCTGCCTTGCTCGCGTGGTAGGCGTAGGTGTCGATATCGAGCCGGTTGACCGAGACGGCATCGATCGACGCGATGTTGATGACTTTCGACGGACGCTCAGCCGACGCACCCGCCCGCAGGTCCGGCGCGAGTGCCTGGGTCAGGAAGAACAGCCACTTCAGGTTGAGATCGACCGTGGCATCCCACTCCTCGTCCGTGACGTCGTCGAACGCCGCCAAAGTGCCGGTTCCGGCATTGTTGACCAATATGTCGAGCGAGGACTCACGTTCACGCAGTCTTCGCACCAGGTCGTCAATACCTTCTCGAGTCGACAAATCCGCAGGGAGCGCGAAGCACGTACCGAACTCGGACAGTTCCTGCGCGGTGGCCTCACACTTCGCGGCCGTCCGCGCCGCGATATAGACCCGGGCGCCCTGGGCGACGAACCCCTCGGCGATCATTCGGCCGATACCCTTGGACCCGCCCGTGACAAGAGCGACACGGTCGGCGAGCGAGAAGAGCTGAGAACCGTTCATCGAGTTTTCTCCCTTTCCGTGGACTCACGCCCGGCGGGACAGCCCGCCTCCGTCACTGTGATCGCGACGGTGCGGTCGTCGATCTTCCTGAGCTGCTTGGCCGGCTCGGTGACCGAGGACGAGAAGCAGGTCGGCCGGAGACTCCCCTCTGCCTTCCACTTCCGCTCGAACGACCACACGACATCGCCGGCGGTCAGGGGGTTGCCCTGTACGTTCTTGACACCCTGCCGGAGGTGGAACGTGGAGGTCAGACCATTTGCGTTCGGCGCGTCGCCGACAAGAGCCGCCGGCACGGCCGCGGCCGCCTCCGTGGTCGACGTCAGCGCGAGGCCACCACCTCCCCCGCCCTTGCCGGTCGAGCACGAGGGTCCGGTCATGTGGTTCCTCCAGTGCTCGATGTCCAGCTGGGGGCGCTGGCGATGACACTAAATCTCAGACCGGGCATCGACGCTCCCGCGCCGATCGTGCCGAGCGACCTGGCCATTGCCGGGATCATACACCGTATTCGAGTTCATGTTCAGGTCTAGTCTGCTCGCCGAGCGTCCGATGGCGGTGCTGGACCGGGAGTTCGGCCACGCCTGGCTATCCGATCGCCGGCATCGGGACGTTGCTCGCCATCCGACCCTGGTGTCTCCCGCGCCTGGTGTGGTGCCACGCGTCTTCGTCGCTCCGATGAACTCTGACACCGACGCAACGGATCTGGCCGCGACGTCCCCAGGGTTTACCGCCTGATGCCGTAAAGGAGCGGGGCCTCCGCTCCTCGTGGTCCCGAGTGGACACTCGGGTTCTCGGGTCAACACGGCGAAGGAGGCCGGTGACCGTGCGGCAGAGCGCGACCGGCGAGCAGCTCGGCGTGGTCCGGATAGCGCATGATCCGGCTCATCCGGCACGACGAGATTGATCATTTCGTCCGAAGTACCGAACCGCCAGCCACAATGTGCGCGGGAGTGTGCACCCGGCAAACCGGGTGAGGTCGTTCAGCTTCGGCCCAGCAGCCGGGCACGCAGGGGCACCGAGGCCGCGGCGTCGGCAATGGTCAGGGCCATGGCCAGCCCGCCGTCACGCACGACGGCGTCTCCATCCGCCGCACCTGCCGCAGCTGCGAAGGCAGCCGTATGGTTGCCTTGATCTGGCGCCAAGCCGAAGGACAGCACCGGGTGCAGCGCCGGAATCCGCAGTGACACCTCCGCCATGTCGGTAGATCCGAGCATGCGATCGTCGTAGTCGGGGAACGTTCGACCGAGAGCCTGCGCGTGCAGCGTGAACAATTCGGCGAGGTCCGGGTCATGGCGAAACTCGGGCCAGCTCATCAGCCCCTCGACTTCATGCGTCGTCCCCGTGGCAACCGCCCCCGCCGCGAAACACCTCTCGACTCGCGCCCATACCTCGTCGACCTGCTCCAGAGAATCACCGCGGATCATGCAATCGACCGTCGCGGTGGACGGGATGACGTTCACCGACGCCCCGGCGCCGCGGGTCATGACGTGAACCCTGATGCCATCGCGCAGCTGCTGGCGTAGCAGCCCGATCGCCGTCTGGGCCACCACCACCGCATCCCCCGCGTTCAGCGCGCTCCAGGGACGTGAGGCGTGACCACCGATGCCGGCGAACGAAACACGCCAGGACCGCGAGGCCCGGATCTCGGGGGTGACCATGTCCTTGAGCGCCGGATGGACCAGCATCGCGGCGTGTGTTCCGTCGAAGACCCCGCGGTCGAGGAGCTGCCGCTTGCCGGTGCCCATCTCTTCGGCCGGGGTCCCGAACACCTTCACGGTCACACCGAGCTCGTCGGCGAACGGCGCCAGCGCGGCCGCGGCGGCGACCGCCGCGGCGGCGACCGCCGCACCGGCGATGACGTTGTGCCCGCAGGCGTGACCGATCTCCGGCAATGCGTCCATCTCGGCACACACGCCGATGACCAGCTCTCCCGTGCCGACCGAGGCGGTGAAAGCGGTCGGGAGCCCGCCTGCACCGCGGTCGACCCGGAAGTCACCCAGCGACAGCAGAGCGTCAATGAGCACAGCCGAGGTGCGATGCTCTTCGTAGCCGAGCTCGGGGTGCCGGTTGATGTCGTGCGAGAGTTCGAGCGCGCGGTCGAGGTTGGCATGGAAGGCCTTTGTGATGCGCGCGTTGACGTCCTTGCTCACCGCCACACCTGCTTCACCAGGCGGAGGATGTTGCCGCCGAGAACGGCCTGGATGTCGCTGTCGCGGTAACCGTGCTCGACCAGCCAGCCCGCGATGTTGCGGAAGCTCTCGGTGGGGTTTTCCATGCCGTCGACGTGTGACACACGCTCGTATTGCAGGTCGCCGGAGTCCAGCATCCGTGCCAGGCCCAGGTGCGAGTTGATGACCTGGTGAAGTCCCACATGGTCGCCGTAGATGGCGTCGGGCCCGAAGGCGACGTGCTCAATTCCCATGAGTTCCACTGCGTAGGTGAAATGGTCCATGACCGACTCGATCGTGTGAGTGCGGTGCTCGGCCGAGAGCGTCGTGTGCGGGGCCGCCTCGAGGCCAAGGACGCCGCCGCGCTCTGCGAGAGCCTTCAGCACGTCGTCGGACTTCATCCGGGGCGTCGGCCAGACCGCACGAGCGCCGGCGTGCGTGACGGCGATGGGCGCGGACGACGCCTCGATCGCGTCGAGGGAGGTCTGGTCGCTCGCGTGTGACACGTCGATGAGAATGCCCAGCGCGTTCATCCGTTCAACTGCTCTGCGTCCGAACGTCGTCAGACCGGCATCCCGCGCCTCCTTCTGGCCGCTTCCCAAGGTGTTGGAGTCGGCGTAGACCAAGCCCATCTGGCGGACTCCGAATCCGTACAGCATGTCGAGCCGGTCCACCTCGTTCTCGATCATGCTCGCGGACTCCGTGCCCAGAACGAAACCCAGCTTCCCGTCGCGATGCGCGTCGAGGATGTCCTGCGCGCGGCGCACGACGAGGACATCGTCCCGATGGGCCAGGTCGGCCAGTCGCATCCCCAGCGCGGTGGTGACGTCGTCCCACTTCCCTCCGGCCGTCGTGCTCGCGCCGAAAGTGCCGACGAGGTTGTCGAACACCGCGGTGAGCCCGGCGCTCCGAAGCTCGGTGAACGCGGTGAACTCACGCCGCGACCTCAGGTAGGGGAAGAACTCGGACGGATCCACCGGGAGCAGCTGGGGGTGGTCGTGAAAACTGATCACCAGCCCCCCGAGCAACCGGTTCACTCGGTCCGCCTGCTCATCGGACAGGTCGGCGGCGTACGTGCTGCGCCGATGACCGGGCGAGACGAGCTCGTGGGCGGGGAAATCCGGCGTGCGTCGAATGTAGGGGAAGGATTCGTAGTCGGATGGTTTCGCGACGAGATCGCGACCGGTCATCGTGTTCACCTCACTGGCTCGGCGGGCGCCCAGGAGGACGCGCCGTGGTGGTCGCGCGTGTGAGCCGCCTGCCGGCCGGCTCACACGCCGGTCAGAAGCGATGCGTCTCCACCGACCCGATGACACTGGCCGGCCGGGTAGCGGCGTCGTAAGCGGCGAAATGGCCCATGGCGGTCATCCCGCTGATCCCTGCGGGCTCGTACACGACGCCTGACCCGGCGCCCTGCCATCGGTTGACCCACGTGATCGCCGAGGGGATCGCACGGGCCGCGAGGGCGGAGTGTGCGGGGTTGGTGGTGTACACGGTGGCCGCCAGCCCGTACGGCGTCTGCTTCGCTTTCGCCACCGCCTGCGCGAAGTCGTCGACGACCTGAATCGGGGCGACTGGCCCGAACGTCTCCTCTCTCATGATCAGCATTTCGTCTGTCACGTCGGTCATCACAGTTGCCGGGTACCAGTAACCGGTCCTGTCCGGCACGATGCCACCGGTGCGGACGACGGCTCCCTGTGCGACGGCCTCCTGCACGTGTGCGACGACGATCTCGCGTTGGGCGCTATCCACCATCGGGCCGAGAAGTGCGTCGGCGGCGACGGCGGTCAGCTCGGTGACGAACTCCCCTGCCACGGCTCGGTGCACGTAGATCCGTTCCATCGACGTGCAGATCTGCCCGGTGTTGGTGAACGCGCCCCGGGCCACGTCGCGCGCCACCGCGGCGACGTCGACGCCGTCGTCCACGATCGCCGGATCCTTGCCGCCCAGCTCAAGGACGACGCGGTGCAGCTGTCGAGCCCCCGCGCTCGCGACCGCGGCACCCGATCGAACAGAGCCGGTGAAGTGGGTGAGCCCGACGAGAGGGTGCGCGCTCAGTGCCGCGCCGGTCGGACCGCCGCCGAGGACGACGTTGACCACGCCATCGGGAAGATCGATCAGCTCAGCGATGCGCAGGGCGGAGAGGGGCGCCTTCTCCGACGGCTTGACGACGGCGGTGTTGCCCGCCGCGAGCAGCGGACCGAGGGCGCCCAGGATGATATTCGCGGGGAAGTTCCAGGGCGCGATCACCGCCGCGACACCCAGCGGGCGCCGCACGACCGTCGTCGACAGATCCTCGCTGACCTTGCGGAACGGGTACTGGAGGGCCAAGTCGACGTTCGTCCTAAAGCCGGCGATCGCACCCCGGATCCACGACTCACCGACAGCGGCCGGCCGCCCCATATCCTGCTGCTCTGTCTCCGCGATCTCCGGCGCGTGCCGTTCGAGGACATCGGCGGCATGCAGAAGTGCCTCGACCCTCTCCCGCACGGGTGTTGCCGACCATGTCGCAGCTGCGGCGCGGGCGGCGTCCACCGCCGCGCTCACGTCCCGCGGCGAACTCGACCGCAGCAGAGCGAGAGGCTTCTCGGTCGCCGGATCGACGACTTCGAGTGTGTCGGACTCAGAACCGGTGACCCATCGGCCACCGACCAGATTGCGTAGCACGTTCAACGCGGCTCTCCAGGGACGTCTTCAGACAATTTCCGGTCCTACCCTTCGGCTCACAGGGTGAGCCGGTCGCCCATTACCTCGCCGAGCATGATCGCGACGAGATTGGTGTTGGCCCCGGGAACGAAGGGCAGGACCGAGGCGTCGACGACGCTGAGTCGGTCGATACCGAGTACGCGGCAATCAGGGTCGACCACGACGTTCCCGGCGTCTGCGGCTCCCATCCGGCAGGTGCTGGTCCCGTGCTGCGCATCTGAGACCCCCCGTAGCAGGACGTCGTTCACCGAGGCCCCTCCGGCGGCCGCCTCGATGAAATCGCGATTCACGTCCCTGGGATCGATGGCGCAGATGTCTTTCAAGGCCGGTGATCCGAGCAAATCGACCAGCAATTGTGCGCCGAGCCGCATTCGCTTCAGATCTGTCTCATCGGACAACATGCGCTCGCGGACGCGCGCGCTCCGCCGCGGGTCGCGGGACACGAGCGTCACTTCCCCGGTCGAGTCCGCCCGGTTGAGCCAGACCCCGACGGCTCCGGATCCCGCCCGCGTGTCGGCGCCCTGCAGGGCAAGAACGTTCTGGTTCATCGCGACGATCATCAGATCGTTGGCCGGACCGTCGAGCCCGCTCGAGTACCGCACGCAGCAGTTGGTGTGGCGGTCCTCCCGACCGGCCGCGAGCTCGGGGCGGAGCGGAAGGCTGAGGCGGAGGACGGGGTGGTCCTGCAGGTTCTGTCCCACAGGGAGGTCCTGGACCACAGGGATTCCGAGTGAGCGGAGTGCGGCCGCGGGCCCGATCCCCGAGCGCATGAGGATCTCGGCCGATCCGATCACCCCCGCTGCGAGGACGACCTGACCGGCCTCCACCTGCGAGCCGTCGGCGACACGGATCCCCACGGCCCGGCCATCGCGCAGGAGGACGGAGTCCACCAAGGCCTTGGCTCGGACCTTGAGATTGGCCAGCCCACGACGCGGCTCGAGATAGCCGTCGTTCGTGGTGACGCGGCGAAGGTCCCGGGAATTGATGGGGTAGGGCGACACGCCTGTCGCGCCTGGCGCATTGACGTCCTCGATCCACGGGAATCCGTGCTCGAGAGCCGCCGCCCGCAGACCCTTGTCAACCGCGCCCCACGCGGAAACCGGGTGGCGGTAAATCGGAATCGGCCCACCTGCCCCATGGAAGCTCTCGCCCCCGAACTCCAGGTCATCCTCAAGCCGGCACAGGTACGGCAGGACCTCGGCGTAGGACCATCCCGGGCAGCCCGCCTCGGCCCATTCGTCGAAATCCTCCGCGGGTGGACGGATGGCGATCTGACCGTTGACGATCGAACTTCCCCCGACCCCCCGTCCCCTCCAGAGCAGCGATGGCTCCTGCAACTCCGTCCGAGTCGCCCGCAGCTCTGTCCACAGGTACTCGTCTCTGGTGTGAGAGAGGAATCCATTGATCGGGTTCGGTGAGCGCCACTCCGTGGGCAGGGCATCGCTGCGGAAGTCAGCACCGGCTTCGGTGATCAGTACCCGTGCGCCCCGGTCGGCCAGCCGCGCGGCGAGCGCCAAACCACTCGACCCAGCCCCGACAACGATGACGTCCCAACTGTCAGTCATCTGACTCCACCCGCTTCTTTCCGTCGTGTAGAGAGATCTGCCCATTCGTGTTGTGCCGGCTGCGCACCGAGCGGCTAGGCGGTCTGTTTCCGCCGGTTCCATCGCGCCTCGCGCCGGATTCTCTGCCGCTCCGGATCGGGCACGGGAACTGCGTCGAGCAGAGCCCGGGTATAGGGATCCGCCGGCTCGTTGTAGATCTTTTCGGCCGGGCCCTGCTCGACCTCCCGGCCCCGATACATCACCAGGATCCGGTCCGACAGAAAGCGAACGACGTCCAGGTCGTGAGCGATGAAGAGGTAGCTCAAGTGCAACTCGTCCTGCAGCTCCCGCAACAGATTCAGGATCTGGGCCTGCACCGAGAGGTCCAGCGCGCTGACGGCTTCGTCACAGATGACGAGGCGGGGCTGCGGCATCAGGGCGCGGGCGATCGCGATCCGCTGTCGCTGGCCGCCGGAAAACCGGCCGGGGTAGCGCGCCGCGGAATCCGCGGGAAGTCCGACTCGCTCCAGCATGGCGCCGACGCGGTCTTTGATCTCGTTGCGGCTCAAAGACCCGTGATGTCTCAACGACTCGGCGAGCGTCTGCCCGATGGTGCGGGTGGGGTTCAGTGAGCTGTACGGGTCCTGGAAGACGACCTGAAGGCGCGAACTCAAGGCCCGACGACGACGGTAGCCGGCTCGGGTAATGTCTTCGCCCTCGAACAGAATCATCCCTGCCGTCACCGGTGTGAGACCGAGGACGGCCCGTCCCAGCGTCGTCTTGCCCGAGCCCGACTCGCCGACGATACCGATCGTTTCGCGTGGACGTACGGACAGGCTGATGCCATCGACGGCGCGGGTCGCGCGCTTTCTCGAAGCGCCGTACACCACGGTCAGGTCTTTGACCGTGAGAATCGGGTCATCCTGAGGAACTGTCGACATGGGCTCGTCACTTCCGCAACACGTGGTGGTGGATGCAGCGCGTCTTCCGTTCGTCGCCGATCTCTTCCAGCTCGACCGGCTGAGCCGCGCACTGGGGGGTGCTCAGGTCACAGCGCGTCCGGAAGTGGCACCCCTGCGGCCATTCGTCCGGCCGTGGCACGGTCCCGGGGATCGTCGGCAGGAACCGTCCGGTGTGGCGGCCCTGGGGGTTGGTGGCGAGGAGCGCTCGGGTATAGGGGTGCAGCGGTTCGGCGACGATCGGACCCAGCGCGGCCTGCTCGACGACTTCACCGGCGTAGAGAACGACGGCTCGGTCACAGATGTCCGCGACCACACCCCAGTCGTGGGTGATCAAAAGGATCGCCATTCGGCGCTCGGCGCGAAGGGTGCGGAGCAGATCGAGAATCTCGGCCTGCACCGTGACGTCCAGTGCGGTCGTCGGCTCGTCCGCGATGAGTAGCTTCGGTTCGCCGGCCAGCGCGCGGGCGATCGCGACCCGCTGTGCCATGCCGCCGGACAGTTCGTGGGGGTACCGGCGAGCCACCGAGGCGGGGTCGGGCAGGTTCACCTGACGTAACAGCTCGAGGACATAGTCCTTCACCGCCTGCCGGCTCATCCGGGACCCGTGGTGACAGCGGACCACCTCACCGATCTGCCAGCCCACCCGGTACGTCGGATCGAACGCGACCATGGGTTCCTGCGAGACGAGTCCGATGCCGCGCCCGCGGATGTCGTGGAGTTCGTTCTCGTTCAGCGAGGCGAGATCCCGGCCCTCGAACAGGATGCTGCCGCCGTCGATCGCGCCCCCGCTGGGGAGGAGACCCAGCACAGCCATCGCGGTCGCGCTCTTTCCGCAACCGGACTCGCCGACGACGCCGAGGACTTCGCCGTGCTTGATGTCCAGCTCCGCGTCCCGAACCACCTGAACAGCGGAGCCGCCGGGCCGCCGGAAGGAGACCGCCAAACCGCGAATCGACAGCAGGGCCTCCGATCCTGTGCGCTCGGGATCTTCGCGGCTCTCGCCCGCCTTCGAGTTGCTCACTCGTCGCCGTGCGACCGGCGAGGCCCAGGCCTCGGTCATCGCGTCCCGGACACTGTCGCCCAGCAGGCCGAACACCAGGATGCTGGCGGCGATGGCGATTCCCGGCGGCCAGATCAACCACGGGTCGAGGACGATCACCTTGGCTCCGTCCGCAACCATTCCGCCCCAGCTCGGCGCGGGTGCCTCCACCAGGAGGCCCAGGAACGCGAGGCCTGTCTGCACCAGGAGCGCGAGTGCCCCCAGCAGCGACAGCTGCACCACGATCGGGCCCGCGACCCGCGGCAGCACGTGGCGGGTCAGGATGTAGGTGCGCGACAGTCCGGCCACCCGAGCGGCCGAGATGTACAGCTCGTTGCGGATCGGAAGTACCGCGGAGCGGACGACGCGCATGAGGGCCGGTGAGACGAGGACACCGAAAGTGATCATCCCGGCGAGCATGCTCTGCCGAAACACCGAGAGCACCATCAGGACGACGACGATGGCCGGGATGGAGAGGAAGATGTCGGCGCCCCACATCACCGCGCGATCCACTCGTCCGCCGAAATAACCGGCGAGCAGACCCAGCGGTACACCGAGGAGAGCCGTCACGAGAAGCCCCTCCACCACCCCGAGGATGGTGACCTGGGTGCCGACGAGGAGCCGGGTCAGCACATCCCTCCCGAGGGTGTCGGTTCCGAGGAGATGCTCCGCGCTCGGTCCCTGACGAACGAGGGCGAGATCTCCTGCCTGCTGCCCTGCGGCATCGGGCAGGAGAATCGGAGCGACGATCGCGACGAGGACCACGATCGCCAGGTATGCCAAGCACGCGAGCGCGAGGCGCCTGCGGAGAAGTCGCTTCACGAAGCGTGGCGACTCTGCCGCAGGTGGTGGGTTGACGGCGACGTCGGTCACGGAGCTGCTCCTTCCTTCGTTGTGCTCGTCGGCGCTAGCTGGTGCGCACTCGTGGATCGAGCAGGGTGTAGAGCAGGTCGACGACCATGTTCACGACGACGACGATGATCGAGAACGACAGGACGACGCCTTGGACCATCGGGACGTCGTGCTGCGTGGCCGAGCTCACCGCGAGACCGCCGAGTCCAGGCAGAGAGAAGACGGATTCGACGAGCACGGTGCCGCCGAGAAGGCTGACGACCAGCCAGCCGAGCACCGTCACAACCGGAAGGGACGCGTTCCGCAAAGCGTGCCGAAACACGATCGAGCTCGGAGCTATTCCGGTCGACCACGCCATTCGGATGTGTTCGCTGCCCAGCGCGTCGAGCATCGACTCGCGTGTCTGCTTCGTGAGCGCTGCGACGCCGCCGGTGGCCAACGCTGCAACGGGGAGAACGAGGGAAGCCAGCCAGCCACCGGGGGACTCGCCGAGATCGACGTAGCCGGTGGCCGGGAACCAGCGCAGCCCGACCGCGAACACCACGACCAGAATGGTTCCCAGCCAGAAGGACGGAATGGAGAACGCGGCCACCGCGACGGTGTCCACGACACGTCCTACGGCGCCACCGCGCACGGCACTGATCACCCCCAGCGTGACGCCGAGGAGCACACTGATCACCAGGGCACCGACGATCAGGCTGGCGGTCACGCCCAGGCGCGCACCGATCGCGTCGGTCACCGGTTGCTTGGTGAAAAGCGAGCTGCCCAGGTCGCCCTGCAGTGCTTTGCTCAGCCACGTCCAGTACTGGACCGGGAGCGGCTCATCAAGCCCGAGTGCTGCCCTGGCCTGCTCGTACTGCGCCTGTGATGCCTCAATGCCGACCAGCGCTCGTGCGGGGTCACCCGGCGTCACGGCCAGCAGGACGAAGCTCAACGCCGGGACCACGAACATCAGAACGATGGACGTGCCCAGCCGTCGTGTCAGGACCTTGGTCATCGGCGAGTCCAGGATTCGCCGCCACACGGAGGTCCCGGCACGAGCCGCCTGCGTCCGAGCGGTCGACTCCACCGCTTCGAGAGTCGAGCCGGTGCCCGGCGAGGAAGTCGGCCGCGATGTCCCTCGGTTCATTTGCGGGACCATTCGGTCGGAAGCGCTACGGGACGCTTCGCGGTCGCCTCCGCCCCGGCGATGTGCTCCGACACGTAGAAGAAGTTGGGATTGACGAGCACCGGCGCGACATAGGCCTGGCTCGTGAAAAGGCGCCACATCGTGGTCCAGTGCGCGGTGGGGTCCTGCGACCGCGCACCTGCGTCGAACTCTCGGGTCAGCACCTCGTCGTCGCCGAAAAAGTTCACCCGGGCCTTAGGTGCCATGTAGGTGTTGTAGAGCGTCGGGGTGTCGGCGATAAGTCCCGTCAGCGTGAAGACCGGCGCCTTTTTGCCGAACACGTCCTTGGCGTATTCGGGATCAGTCGCATACGAGGTGATGTTCAGTTTGATCCCGACCGCTGCCAGGTTCTGTGCCACCGCTCGCATGAGCGGCTCGCCCAATGGCCCGAAGTAAGGCCCTTGCACCAGGGCCTTCATCTCGAATCCGTTCGGGTATCCGGCATCGACGAGAAGAGACTTGGCTTTCGCGGGATCGTATGTCCAGAAGGCGTCCATGCCGGTGGTGACGTCCGTCGGGAGGAAGGCCGAGGCCGGGATGCCCGCCTTGCCCAGGAGTGCCTGCGCGATCGACTTTCGGTCGATGGCATGGTTGATCGCCTCGCGGACTCGCTTGTCCGCGAGTTCGGGCGCGAGCCCATTCTTGGAGTCGAGAACGATCTCGATGACACCGCGCGGTGCCGTAATCACTCCGAGTCCGGCCTGCTGAGCAGGTTCGGCCGTCGAGCTGTCCCCGATCGCGACGTCGACCTGCCCGGACTGCTGTGCCGCGAGCCGGGCGGAGGCATCCTGAATCACCTTGACCTCGACCTTGCGGAACTTGATCGCGTTCTGGTCGAAATAGTTGGGGTTGGGCTTGTAGGAGTAGTGGTCACCACGAACGGAGCCCGCGCTGTCCAACACATACGGGCCCGCTCCGTGGGCGTCCGTGGCCAAGGAGTCCGGGTTGTCGATTCCAGCGGGACTGACGACGTGGCCGATGTTCCCGCCACCGTCGCTGAGGATGACCGGAAGGCTGGGGTTAGGGCTCGTCATGCGGATCTGAACCTTGTTCGACCCCACGACCTGGAACGTCGGGTTGGCGCCGAGTACGCCTGCGAGGGGACCCGTCTGCCTGACGAAGTACTGCAGCCACTTGGCGACGGCCTGCGGTGTCACCGCACTGCCATCGGCAAACTTCGCGCCGTCACGGAGCGTCATCTGAAAGACGGTGTTCGGCACAGCGCCGTCGACGTACTCCCACGCCGCGGCGAGCGCAGGCCGAAGGCTGCCATTCGGGAGTTGGCGGATCAAAGGCTCGTACACCAGGTTGTAGGAGACGGCGCTCCATGCGCTCTTGGTCGTGGCCAAGGCAGGGTTGGGCAACGCCTCGGCACCGATCGCGATCGTGAGCGTCTCCCGATCGCCCCCGCCGGCTCCGCCGGTCCCGCAGGCCGCGATGGTCACCATCGTCGATACGACGGCGAGAACCAGTGCGAAGGATCGGGAGCGGCGGCGATCCGCCTTCGGCCGCGGCAGAAGGCGTCGCATCAACTCTTCGTGGAGTTTCATGTGGTCCTCCGGGTCCTCTGATCACGTGCTGACGCGCTTCCGAAGCCGCGGGGGTGGGTCGCCAACGTGGTCTGGGTCACTTGGCGTGTAAGCTAGAATACAAGCAGGGATATGTCAACGGCTCCCCTCCTGACGTGCCGCCGACGTCCAGGGGTGGTGACCTGAGGGCAGATCCGCGTTCGCTGATCGAATCTGAGCCGACAGAGGGCCGCGCCGGCAGACGTTCCCGCCGGATGCCACCTTCCGGTCCGCCTCGAAACGACCGCCCGGTTGCGCCGCTGCACAGGGCCGACCGGAACGAATTCAGATCATGGACCTGCGGCGGACTCGCGCACTGCCCACTGGAATGCCAGCTTGTATGGCCAGGGCTGTTACCATGCGTCTGTGTTCGATCTCGATCCGCGTCTTCCCGGCACAGGCCGTCCACCCGCACTCTCAGACCGCGTGTTCGACTGGGTCAATGGCCGAATTCTCGACGGTACGTTGTCTCCCGGCCAATGGGTGAGCGAGAACGAGGTTGCCGACATTCTCGGCGTCAGCCGATCACCGGTTCGTGAAGCCTTCGCACAGCTAGTGCGCGAAGGGCTGCTCGAGGTTCGACGCAGGCGGGGGACGGTGATAGCCGAGCTCAGCGCACAGGACGCCAGTGACCTCTACGAACTCCGTCAGCTGATCGACAGCGATATGGTGCGGCGTGCCGTGAAGGTGTTCACGACTGCGGATGTTGAGGCTCTCGAGTCGATCGTCGCGGAGGCCCGAAGGGTCATCGGCGACCGTATGCCGTTCTTCGATTGCACCCGCAAGGTGTGGCAGCTCATCATGGATCGATGCCCCAACCGTGCCGTGTGTGACGTCGCCGCGATGCTATGGCGACAGTCCATACGGATGCGCGGACTGGTGGTGTCGCTACCAGACGGACAGCGGCTCGTTCTCGAGTTCTTCGAGGAGCTCCTTGACGCGGCAAAAGCCGGGGATGCCGACAGAGCAGCGCGTCTCATGGCAGCCCAGCAAGGGGCAATGCGGGAACTCCTCCTGAGGGACCTCTTCATACAAACCGCAGACAGGGGTCTCGTGCCCAAGCTCGTCCCAGAAGTCAACCGTCGGCTGGTATGACAGCAAGGATCGTCGGGAACATGCCGCGGGCCAGGGTTCCGGCAAAGTCGGTGTAGAGGTCTGTGAAGGGACCCTTCACGGACTCTGAGTCTGTGAAGGGTCCCTTCACAGACTCAGAGTCCGTGAAGGGT